>CAKZKA010000256.1 GCA_937120965.1 uncultured Chloroflexota bacterium | reverse complement strand
CCCCCGGGTTCCCCATCTCTCCCAACCGCCTGCGGTGAGCCTGTCGAACCGCTGGTGGGAGCGGCTGGCGCCCCTACCGGCAGGGGGATGGGGACCCCCGGGTTCCCCATCTCTCCCAACCGCCTGCGGTGAGCCTGTCGAACCGCTGGTGGGAGCGGCTGGCGCCCCCACAGGGAGGGGTGCGGTTCGACAGGCTCACCGCAGGTGGGGAAACCCGGGTTCCCCGTATGTTCACCTCAGACGGTCATGCGCATGGCGCACAACGCTAGCATGCAACCGTGGGAGGGCTAACCCCCTCCCTGGCCCTCCCCCGCTGGGGGAGGGAATCGGGCTCCTCCCCGCAGGGAGGGGCGTGGGGAAACCCGGTTTCCCCATTTCCCAACCGCTGTTGGGGGCGGCTGGCACCCCAATGGGCAGGGGAATGGGGAAACCCCGTTTCCCCATATGTTCACCTCAGTGTGTGGCGTAGCCGCAAAGGCGTCTGACACCTTGACGCAACCCTGCAACCGCGTATAATAAATCGTGGCATCCGGGGGGAGATGACGGAGTGGTTGAACGTGCTCGTCTCGAAAACGAGTAGGGTGTAAAAAGCCCTCGCGAGTTCGAATCTCGCTCTCCCCGCCACGCACGGCACGCCCTTCCTGAGTCGCAGGTGGGGCGTTTTTGCTTAGGAATGCAACGAGGCTGCTGGAGGCGCAGAGGGGCGCAGCCCTTCGCCCCTTCGAGACGAAGTTGAGGAGCGCCACGCCTATGTCCCCCGAGGAACGGATCGCCGAACTGGAGCGGCTAAACGCCTGGTTGCAGGAGCAACTGGAGCGTCAGCGACAGATGAACAGCGAGTTACGGCGGGCAGTGGCTGATCTGGCCCGCACCTTTCAGGAGTCACTGGCGGCAGCCTACGAGGCCGGCGAGAGCGGCGACATTGATGCCGTGCGCCGGATCACCCGCGCCAATCAGGCCAACTGGCAGCAGTACCTGCAACGAATCGTGGCAGCCGCCAGCCGGCCCACTCCCGTGGCTACCGATGAACACGAATAAAGACAGGTTTGTTTCTGGGAGGGCTACGCCCTCCCAAACCTTTCCCGATGGGCAGGGGTATGGGGAAACCCGGTTTCCCCATATAATTCAGGTAGGTGGCGTTACCTCAAGTCTACAAGCAGGTCACGTAACGCCGCCCGGGCAGCCTCGGCGGCGGGGGTGCCATCGGTGTAGATCGCCCCGCTGTGGGCGGCTGCCCTGTGCTCCTGGAAGCGGGTAAAGCTCGGGGCGTGCGCCAGGCTCTCCCTGCTTTCAGCGTCGGCCATCGCAAGCTGCTCGACCGCAGCCAGGCTGTTGGAAAAGACCACGTAGTGGTGGAGCAGAGCAAACGCAGCGATCGGACTGGCTTCGTTGCCCTCGGCGTAGTAGATCGTTACGCCATTGTGCTCACGGGTGGCGATGCTGTCGCCGCGAGCCTCGCGGGCCGCGCGGTGCCTGTCGAGGAAGACCTGGGCCTGAGGGTCGTTCCGGGAGGCGAAGAGGAACAATACCTCGGCGTGGCGCAACAGGGCCGCGCCGGGATCGGCGCCCTGCAGTTGCGTCGGGTCGGCGCCGCGCACCGCTACTGCGATGTCGCTGCCCAGCCATGGCCCGACGTGTTCGCGCAGATTGACGCCGAGCAGGCTTTCGACGGCCGTCGTGAGGGAGGCCGGCTCAGGCACACCAAGCCCGTCGCGGAGCACGCGACGCAGTTGCTCAACCTCGACCACGCCGCCGATGTTCGGGGTCGTGGCCGCATAGAGTTGCACCTCGGCGGGGAGCAGTTCAGGCGCGCTCGGGCCACGTGTGGCCAGCAAGAGTCCGGCGAAGAGCAGGACGCCAATCGCCACGGCGATGGCGGTGATAACCAGACCTCCGGTCAGGGCATAGCCCAGACCCCGCTCGCGCGGCGCAGTCGGTGTGATGGTGGATGGAGCAGGCATAATACCAATTACCGTTGATGATGCCGCATTGCCTGACGCGGTTTCACGTGTTGTGCTGCCCAGCGTGGCAATCCGCTCAGGGAGGGGGTTGGGGAAACCCGGTTTCCCCATGCCCCAACCGCCGTTGAGGGCGCCTGGCACCCCCACAGGCAGGGGCGCAGTTCGACAAGCTCACCACAGGTGGGGAAACCCGGTTTCCCCGTATGTTCACCTCAGGCATCGGGCGCCTGCCAGTGGAGGATGACCGTTGTGCCCGCGCCTGGCGTGCTGTCAATCGTCAGCCGCGCCCCGATCTCGCTCGCCCGCTCGCGCAGGATGGCCAGCCCCAGGCCGCTGTGCGGCTTCTTCGCCAGGTCGAAGCCGCGGCCGTTGTCGCTCACCCGCAGTAGCACCTCGCGCGCGGTACAGTCTACGCTGACCGTCACCCCGGTTGCGCCCGCGTGCTTCACTGCGTTGTTAAGCGCCTCCTGGGCGATGCGGTAGCAGGCGAGCTGCACCTCCGGCGCCAGAGTGCAATCCCGGACGATAGTGACCGTGATCGTGACGGCGCTGCGACTGTGCAGCGAGACGCCGAGGACTTGCAGGAGCTTGCCGAGCGAGGTCTCGGTGAGCGCCTTCGGCCGCAGCTCGAGCAGCAGGGCGCGCATCTCGGCCAGGGCGCCCGCGGTCAGCCGGTGCAGCTCGGCTGCACCCAGGGCTGCGCGCGCATGGTCGCGCTTCAGGGCGTCGGGCATGGCTTCGGCAATCAGGCTGGCGGAAAAGAGAGTCTGGGTGACGGAGTCGTGGAGCTCGCGGGCCATGCGGGCGCGCTCATCCAGCATCGCGGCGCTGCGGGCCTGCTGCCGCAGCCGCTCGTTCTCCAGGGCGAGCGCGACGGGACTGATGAACGGCTCGAGCTGTGCGGCCTCGGCGGCGCCATAGACGCCGGGCTGCTGGTGCGCCAGCACCAGCGTGCCGATCACGCGCTCGTGGACCAGCAGGGGCGCCACCAGCCAGCTCTGCTCGCTCACCGGCTGCCCAAACGCTTCGCCGAGGTAGTCGAGCGCGTCGCGCCTGGCCTCGGCGCGGCTGATCACCTGCGTCGCCCCTGTGGCCAGGGCGGTCGCCAGCAGCGGGAGCCGTCCGAGCTCCAGCTCCAACGGGGCGCTGTCCGGCACGCGCACTTCGCCGCGTAACGCGCGGAGTGTGAGCCGGCTATGCTCAACGGTGAAGATCGCCGCGCTGCTCAAGGGCACCACCTCGCCGATCTCATCGAGAATGCCGTCGAGCAGCGTGTCAAGTTCGGGGCTCATGATCAGGGTGCGCTCCAGCCGCACCTGGCGCTCCAGGCTCGCATTGGCGGTCGCCAGCGCTGCAGTGCGAGCGGCGACCTCGGCCTCCAGCCGGCGCCGCTGGCGCTCCTCCCCGCGCAGCCGCAGGCCCACCCCGCCAGCAACAGTGGCCAGGAGCAGGGCGCCGACCAGCAGGTAAAACCACCACGTCAGCCACCAGGGTGGGACAACGGTGATCCGCAGCCGCCGCGTGTCCGCCCCCCAGACGCCCTCGCCGTTGGCGGCCTGTATTTCGAAGGTGTAGCTGCCCGGGTCGAGGTTGGTGTAAGTTGCCCGGCGGCGCTCGCTGTCAACTTCGACCCAGTCTGACTCAAACCCCACCAGCCGGTAGCGATAGCGGGCGGCGTTGGGCGCGCGGTAGTCGAGCGCGGTGAACTCCAGGCTCAGCACCTGATCAAGGTGCGCGAGGGTCAACCCGGTTGCGGCGTTGATCGTGGTGGTCAGGGGCGCCGTGGGGCCGGGAACGACCGGGCGGTTCGACACCTGCACCTCGGTGAAGACGACGGGCGCCACGGTGGTCTGGGGTCGGACCTCGCGCGGGAAGAAGGTCACGAGATGATCGAAACCGCCCAGGATAATCTCGCCGGAGCGTGTGCGCGCCGACCCATTGAGCGCGAAGCCGCCGAGCGGCAGGCCCGCCGAGGCGGCCGTGTAGGCCACGCTGCTCCCGGTGCGTGGGTTAAAGCGGATCAGGCCCAGGTTCGAGGTCAGCCAGAGCATACCCTCCTCGTCAGGCTGGATGCCGTTGAGCTTCGCGCTCAGCAGACCATCGGCGACCGTGTAGCGCGTGAAGCGGCTGCTGGCCGGGTCGATCCGGTTCAGTCCGCCGTTCCATGTGGCGGCCCAGACTATCCCTGCCTCGTCGAGGTAGAATGCCAGCACGGTGTTCGAGCCCGGCGTGTTCGGGTCGTCCGGGTCGTAACGATAGTTGGTGAGGCGGCCGGTGGCCCGGTCGAGGCGGCTCACCCCGGCACCCTCGTGGCCGAGCCAGAGGTTGCCCTGCTGGTCCTCGACGATCGCGCTAATATTGTCCGAGCTGATGCTGGTCGGGTCGTCCGGGTCGTGGCGGTAGCGGGTGAAGCGGCCGGTCGCCGGGTCGAGGCGGTTCAGGCCGCCGCCGCGTGTGGCGACCCAGATCGCCCCGTCGCGGCTCTCGTACAGGTCGAAGATGTCGCCATGGCTGAGGGCCTGCGGGTCGTCGGGGTTGACAGGATAGTGGATGAAATGGCCGGTCGCCCGCTCGAAGCGGTCGAGGCCAGTGTGGTAGCCGATCCACAGCCTTCCGCTCCGGTCGAGCAGCAAGGTCTGGGGCCGGTTGTCGGCGGGGCTGTGGGGGTCGGCAGGGTCGTGGCGATAGTGCGTCACCGTGCCGCGCGTGCGATCGAAGCGGGCAAGGTCCGAGTCGGCCACGCCGAGCCAGAGCGCACCGTCGACGTCCTCAGCCGTAGCGCGGATAACCCCCGGCCAGAGGGTGTTGGGGCTGGCCTGCGGGCCGCTGCTCGCGGTGTAGATCGTGAACGGCCCGGGCTGAAGGTCGACCAGGGCAACGCCGCGGTCCTCCGTCCCGACCCAGAGCAGCCCATCGGCGCCTGGTAAGAGGCTTTCGATGCTCTCGGTTGGCAACCCGTTGCCTTGCGCCACGAAGCGGTTGACATCGGTGAAGCGGCCGCTGGCCACGTCGAACTGGTAGAGTCCACCGCCGTAGGTGGCGACCCATAGCTGCCCGGGACTCGTCTCAGCCAGGGCAACCACGTTGCCGCTGCGCAGCCCGCCAGGGTCGGCAGGGTCGCTGCGGTAGCCGGTAAACTGGCCGCGCGCCTCATCGTAGCGGTAGAGACCGACGCCCGTGACGCCCACCCAGAGGACGCCGCTGCCGTCGCGCAGCAGCGTCGCGATGGCATCGCCGCCGATCGATGCAGGGTCGGCGGGGTCGTGACGGTAGACGGTGAAGCGACCCGTCGCTGGGTTGAAGTGGTTCAACCCGCTCCCCGTGCCGACCCAGAGACCGCCCCGCCCATCGTCGAGGATGGCCGTGACATGATCGTCGCTCAGGCTGTACGGGTCGGCGGGGTCGTGGCGATAGCGGGTGAAGCGCCCGCTGGCCCGCTCGAACCGGTTCAGCCCGCCGCCCAGCGTGCCGATCCAGAGCGTTCCCGCTGCATCCTCGTAGATGGCGCGCACGGCGTCACTGCTCAGGCTGTACGGGTCGGCGGGCTCGTGACGGTAGAGGGTGAACCGCTCGCTGCGCGGGTCGTAGCGGTTGAGGCCGCTGGCGAACGTGCCGATCCAGAGCATACCCGCCCGGTCCGTATAGAGCGTATTGATCTGGCCGCTGACCGGCGCGTTCGGATTGGACGGGTCGGGGCGGTAGACGACGAAGCGGTGGCCGTCGTAGCGCGCCAGCCCCTCGAGCGTGCCGACCCACAGGAAGCCGAAGGGGTCACGGGCGATGGCGTACACCGCCGGGTGGGGGAGACCGTCGGCGATGCCGAGCATCCGCACCTGCAGCCGACCACTCGTTGCAGCCGGGCGCGCCGGCTTCCCTGCGACGACGATGCGCGCAGGGGCGAGCAGTATCAGCGCCAGGACGGCAACCGCTGCCCAGCGGCTGGCGCGCGCGCATGCGCGCAGGCGATCTATTGCTGATCCATCCATAGGTTTGAAGGCGCCCCCGGAAGTCATCCGCGCACGGGCTGGAAGCCCCCTCTCCTTCGGCTTTCAAGGGCGGACAGAACATCCGGGCCAACACAGCTTTCAGCCCATCGGGATGCCCCCGCGCTCAACGCGCACGCCATAGCGCCCCTACAGCCCCTGCGAATCCTCTCTCCTCTGGGAGTATACCCGATGGCGGCCCGCCTTGCCAACCGATTGTTGCGAGTACGTGTTCACGTGTGGGGTAATACCAATTACTGTTGATGCTGCCGCATTGCTTGAAGCGGTTTCAGGCGTTGTGCTGCCCAGCGTGGCAATCCACAATCCAAAATCCAAAATGGTATAAGGCGTCACCCCGGGTGCGCGGGCGTCCCGCCCGCAATGGCCTGGATGCGGGCAAGATGCCCGCGCACCCGGGAGAAGTGTGAACACGTACTGCTGCGAAGACCCGCTCGAAGCACAGGTTGTACGACAGGGTATGTGTCATCCAGATGGATAGGCGGCGAGGCATCCCCCCGGTCCGCTACAGCCGTCCACGAGAGCCGGCAGGAAACCACGCAAACAGCCCGTGCATCACGAGCGCGCATCCTGTACATTCAGAAGGCATGTGATTGCGTCGTTGCACTCCTCACCCCTCAGGGCGTCCCGGAACTCACATGAGAGGCGCTTATGCGCGTCGTCGTCGTCGAGAGCCAGTGTCGTGTCCGCGCCGCCCTCTGCTTCGTCCTCGCAGCGCAGCCTGGCGTCCAACTGGTCGGGGCCTTCGGCCCCGGGTCCGATCTGGTTTCGCGGCTGCTGGCCCTCCGGCCCGACGTGGTGCTGCTCGACTGGGAGCTACCCGACCATCTGGCCGAGCAGGTGCTGCGCGCCGCCCGCCGGGCCCCCTCGCCCCCCCTTTCGGGGGTAGGTATTTCATGGAATGGCGTCCTGATGGAGCAAACCGCCGCCGAAGGAGGCGGCGCAGGGGGGCG
>CAKZKA010000255.1 GCA_937120965.1 uncultured Chloroflexota bacterium | reverse complement strand
GGGGGAGGGCCAGGGAGGGGGCGGCCCTCCCAGAGACGCCCCATGGTCATCGCGGCGTTGTGCGGCGCAGCCGCATGACCGTCTGAGGTGAACATAGCCCGCCCGCGGGAGGGTTTGGGAGGGCTGCGCCCTCCCAAGAACAATCCCCTCGCCGCCTTCGTGTTATCTGCGTCAGCTCCCGGCGACGCCTCGCTCCAGCAGCGCCAGCGGAAAGGTCGCGAGCACCTCCCGCAGCCAGAGGCCTGTCGCGCCTTTGTGCTCAACAACCCGGTGCCGGGCGCCGGTTAACCGGTCGTGGTACACGCTTCCCGGGCCCGCATCGGGCAACGACAACCAGGTGTCACCCCACACCGCGTCCGTCGGTGGACGCTGCTCGCCCTTCGTCAGGCGCAGGCACAGCCGCGGCGTGATGGTGAGCGCCTCGGCAGCGGAGCTTCGGCGCGCAAAGGCCACCACGTGCTCGGCGTGCTGCCCCTCGGCACTCAGTGGAACATACGCGCCCTCGGCGAAGAGCGCCGGTTGCTCGCGACGCAACTCCAGCGCCACAAGGATTACAAAGAGTTTGACCCGCCCATCAACCGCTTGCTCCAGCAATTCGCGCGCCAGCGCCTGTCGCTCGCCCGCCGACATACGCTCGCGCACCTCCACCAGCAGCCGCATACGCAGGTTGTAGTCCACCGGCCGGCGGTTATCCGGGTCTACCAGGCTCAGATCCCACAGCTCGCAGCCCTGATAAATATCAGGGACGCCGGGCGCAGTCAGTTTGATCAGGGTCTGGGCCAGGCTGTTGAAGCGCCCCACATACGCCACCCGCTGGCTGAAAGCCGTCAGGCTCTCCAGGAAGCGGCGACTGCGGCGAGGGTTGAGAATGCCTTCTACGAAGCGGCGTACGGCACTGTCATAGGCTTCGTTGGGGTTGATCCAGCTCGTGTTGACTTTGGCCTCACGGGTGGCTTTCTCCATGTACTGGACGATACGCGCGACGAAGTCGGCAGGCAGCGAGCCCTCCACCACCTCCGGCGCAGGGTCGGGCCAGACACCCACCAGGGTCTGGTAGAGCAGGTACTCGTCGTTGCGCGATGGCAGTGGACGCCCCTCAACGATCGTCTTCTTGCGGGCATTGAACCGGCTCCAGCGACCGACCACCGTGCGCCACTCCTGCGGCATTTCGCTCAGCACATTGATCCGGGCGCGCACATCTTCGCTCCGCTTGGTATCGTGGGTAGAGGTCGTAAGCAGCGATCCGGGCCAGCGGCGCGCCCAATGGGCCGCGCGGCGGTGAAACTCGGTCACTGCCAGGCCAAAGTGTTCGGGATGGCCACCGACCTCGTTGAGCGAAACGAGCCGGTTGTAGACGTAAAACGCCGTATCCTCTACCCCCTTCGCCATGACCGGGCCGCTGAGTTGCTGGAACTTCATCACCAGGCGCAGCACATCAGGACGGGCAGCGGCAGCGAAGCTTTCCAGGTTGCGCAGCAAGAGCGTGTCACGCAGGAAATCGAAGATCTCTCCGGCGGTGCGTGGATTGCGACGCCGGGCCTCCTGCACCGCTGCCTCGATAGCGCGCTCGTCCAGCGGCGTTACCCGTTCCGGGCCGCTGATGTAAGTGCGGTAGACCGGCAATGCGGCGATGACCTCGCGAATGGCGAAGGTTAAGCTGTTGAGCGTAAAATCGCGGTAGTGGCGGTTGGCCTCGGTCAATCGATCGAGCAGATGGCTCAGGGTATTGACCTCACTGGCCAGTGCCACGAGCATGATCTCCTTTTTCTTGGAGTTAACCAGGTTGGCAAAGGAAAGCTGGGGACCGGCCACATCGATGTAGAGGCGATCAAAGAACCGACGCGCCGAGCTATCTACAAAGATGCCATTGACCTCATTGAGGAAGTCGTAGCCCGTCGTGCCCGCTACGGCCCAGTCTTCGGGGAGCACTTCGTCATCGGCGAGGATCTTCTCAACAACAACGTAGAGGGGCCAGCGCGGGGGCGAGAGGGCAGCACTGTCGGCCAGGATGCGGTCGATCCAGGCGCGTTCACGTTCTGTCCCCTCTTCAGGCGCGAGACCGCTCTCATGCTGCAATGCAGCCAGATAGTGCTCCTGGAGTTGCCGGAAGTAGGCCGGCGGGTCCCATAGCCCATCAGGATGATCGATACGCAGCCCCCGGGCGCGCCCGGCGACCAGTAGGCGAAAGACGAGCCGATGGGTGGCCTGGAGCACTTCAGGCAACTCGACGCGAATGGCGGCAAGATCGTTAATGTCGAAGAAGCGCCGGTAGTTAATCTCCTCGGTGGCGACTCGCCAGAAGGCCAGACGATACGGTTGTCGAGTGATCAACTCGTCGAGCAGGTCGAAACTGGCCGGATCACCGACCACGCCGTTGTACCGCTCAACTGTTGCCGCAATTGCGGCAGCCACAGAGGGGCTGCGTTCCGTCAGCTCCTTGAGTCGCCGCTTGATGATTTCCTTCTCACGGTTGCGCTCCAGCACCCGCTCGCGCGCGGTTTCACTCAAAGGCGGCAGATAGGAGATCGCCGTGAGGATACTCTGTAACTCCAGCACATCGGGGTGATCCTGACCATGCTCGGCGATCAGGTCGTCGAGGCGATGGGCCAGCAGATGGTAGTAGCTTCGCGGAGCGATAGGGAAGATATGCTCCCAGTAGCGCAGCGTAAAGGCGCCCTCCTCGAAGTGCAGGCGCAGCTCGCCTCGTTCCAGTACATTGCCGTACTGATCGCTGAGCACCGGCAGCAACACTTTATTGTGCAGTTGCGCCGGTACGGGATCCCAGTCAATATCGAAGTATGGCGCGTAGATCGAACTGGGACCATTCTCGAGCACATCCGTCCACCAGACGTTACGCAGGTCGCCGATACCCATATGGTTAGGCACGACATCGAGCAGCAGGCCCATACCACGGGCGCTGAGCGCATGATGCAGACGATCCAGGGCCGCTTCACCGCCTATCTCCGGGTTGATACTGCTATGGTCGGTGATATCGTAACCGTGGCGGCTGCCAGCGCGCGCGGTGAAGAGGGGCGAGGCATAGATATCGCTCACGCCGAGCATATCGAGGTACGCGACAAGCCCGACGGCATCCTCGAGGGTAAACGCGCCATTGAACTGCAACCGATACGTGGCGCGGGGCGTGTGCCGCCGGATGGGGCGCGTGGGCGCTGAAAGCGGTTGCTGACCGGGGATTGCCATACGGTACCTCATGGCATCCGAAAGCGGTTGCTGACCGGGGATTGCCATACGGTACCTCATGGCAGCTGAAAGCGGTTGCTGACCGGGGATTGCCATACGGTACCTCATGGCATCCGAAAGCGAAGCCGACGCCCCAGATTGGTAAATGCGGCGACCCATTGCCGCGCATCCAGGTAGCCCTGGGCCGCTTCACGCTGGAACTCGACATACACGCTGCGCAGCAGGCGGTAGTACACGTTCTGGGTTTTCCAGACATCAACCTCGAAGGGCAGCGAGCGGGTCAGCGCTACTGCCTCGTCGAGTTGCTGGAGGAGTTCAATCGACTCGGGGAAGGCATTGAATTGCTCTGTAATGCGATCAATCGTTCGACCCAGGGTATAGGCCAGCCCGGCGGTGTCAAGGGTGACCCCCGAACGCACCGCTTCGCGATGCAGGGCCTGGATGGCGTCGAGATCGAGATTGTCGGCCCCGAGCAGGCGGCGCAACTGGGTGTTGATCGCGAACTCCGCGGCGATCTGAAATTCACGAGGCACAGGCATGCTGATACTGGCCAGAAAACGCATGAGTGGAGCATGATACTCATAGATCTGCCGGTAGGCTGCCTCGGCCTCGGCCAGGCTGGAGGTCAGGATCTTGTTGAGGATCTTGCGCTGCTCGTCACCGAAGAGCAGTTTGAGCGAGTAGGCTTCCTGGGCGAAGTTGCGGTCCACCAGGCGAATGGTGCCAGGAATATCGGCCCGCTGGAACAGTTCGGTGCTCTCATGCACCAGGGCCTGGTACGCGGCTTCGTCCTGGTACTCGCGCACGCCGCCGGAGATGTTGTGGTCGCCCAGGTGCAGCATGCCGAAGATCAGGCGGGCCGACTCGCGGGTAATGGTTGAGGTGATCCGCATGCGCCCGAGGGCCAGGCGGTTCTTGCCCGCGGGGAGCAGGTGGTAATCTTCGCGATCCACCTCGTAGCAGTAGATCTGCTCGCGCTCCTCGAAGCTCTCAAACAGCGACGACATAGCGTAGTGCGCGCCGACCTTCCGCAGATCGACCACCGCGGGGCGCACACAGCGCTCGTAGATCGCCCGCCCGTCACCGATGGCCGGGTTGTTGCTGCGCGCGCGGGCCAGGCGCTCCAGAAACGGCCCCTCCAGATCCTCGCCAAACAACTCGCGGGCCAGTTGCACCGCGCGCCCGGCATAGCGGATCACCTGGATCGTTTCGATGCCGCCCAGATCGTCGAAAAACCAGCCGCAGGAGGTGTACATCAGCAGCAGTTGCCGCTGCAACTCCATGAGCTTGAGGGCCGCAATGCACTGGCCGCTATCAAGCGGGCCGCGCCCGTGGCGCGTGAGGAAGCGGTTCACCACCTCATCGGAGCGGTCGAGGATCACCTCGATGTAGTCGTTACGCGCCTCCCAGGGGTCTTTGAATAAGCGGCGGCCCTGCAACTCAAAGCGGGGCGCCAGGGTGTCGCGCAACCAGTCGAGAGCGGCGCGCAGCGGTTCGCGCCAGTGCTGCCGCCAGCCGGGATTGCTGCCGGTGTTGCAGCCGCAGTCGGTGCTCCAGCGGCCCACCCCGTGCACGCAACTCCAGGCAGTGCGCTCGACGATCTGCACCTCGTGCGTCGGCGGGTGTCTCATGAGGTAACTGGCGTAGTTCGTCAGCTTCGCCAGGCCCCGTTCCTCGATGTGCTGGAGGGCGTAGGCCAGAGCCATGTCGCCGTGACGGTGGTGATGGCCGTAGGTTTCCCCATCGGTGGCGATGTTGGCGATCTGCGGCCAGGGCCGGTACTCGTTGAAGATCCCGGCGATGCGCGCGGCAAAGGTCGCTCCGTTGACCAGCAAGCGCTCGAAGGCCACCGCCCGTGACACCGGGCCATCGTAGATGAAGACCGCAATGGAGCGCTGATTGGGCAATTGCACCAGGTAGGGCCGGGTCGGGTCAATGCGCCCGCCGCGCACATCGGTCCAGACCGTATCGCCCAGGCGGCGCATATAGTTCACCTGATGCGGCTCGAGGATGGTGAAGCGAATGCCGTGCTCGGCCATGATCTCCAGGGTCTCGAGATCCACGGCGGTCTCGGGGAGCCACATGCCGTCGGGGAGGCGCCCGAAGCGATGTTCAAAGTCACGAATGCCCCACAGCACCTGGGTGATTTTGTCGCGGCGCGAGGCCAGGGGCATAATGATGTGGTTGTAGCACTGGGCCATGGCCGAGCCGCGTCCGAACAGGCGCGCGCTCTCTTCATCGGCGGCGAGGATACCCTCGTACACCGCAGGGGCCTTCTCGGCGAGCCAGCTCAGCAGCGTGGGGCCAAAGTTGAAGCTGATCCGGCTGTAGTTGTTGACAATCTTGACGATCTGGCCCTGGTCATCGAGGATGCGCGAGGCGGCGTTCTGCTCGTAACATTCGGCATTGATGCGTTCGTTCCAGTCGTGGTACGGATAGGCCGAGTCTTGCTGCTCAATTGCTTCGAGCCACGGGTTCTCACGCGGCGGCTGGTAAAAGTGCCCGTGGATGCAGATGTAGCGCTCCGCCATACTTCTTTCAGAAGGGTTGCCCCCTCTGGCTCCTCCTCGCAGAATACGTGTGGTTAATTGTACCAGGCTTTGAAAACTCGCTCAAAACCTGAGGCGTGATGTGTGCTCACCCTGCTCCTGGGAACGCGGGCGCCCCGCCCGCGAACGCTGACACGGGCGGGACACCAGTGTCACGGTACTGCTGACAAACCCTGTTTTGTCTACCCCGCGGCGTATCCGGCGGGTTGTTAAACAGGAGGGTCCGGGAGCGCGCAGCCTTCCCGAACCCTTCCAGACGTACCCGAGACCCCGGGCGCGAGCATGTGTCGTGAGCGCCGCGCCCTCAGCCCTCGCTCTTGAAGTACAGCGCTCCCAGCGGCGGCAGGTCGAGCACGAGCGAGTAGGGCCGCCCGTGCGACATATGCTCCTCGGCCATCACCCCGCCGGCATTGCCGATCCCGCTGCCCCAGTACTCGGTGGCATCACTGTTGAAGATCTCCTTCCACCAGCCGCCACGAGGCACACCGATGCGAAAGTTGTGGCGGGGCACCGGCGTGCAGTTCATCACCACCAGGATCAGATCGCCAGTGGAACGCGCCCGGCGCATGAACGAGTAGGTGCTGTTCTCGGCATCGTTGGCGTCGATCCACTCGAAGCCCGCCGGCTCACAGTCGAGTTCGTGCAGCGCCGGCTCGTTCACATACAGCCGGTTCAGGTCGGCCAGGAGTTGCAAAACGCCCTGGTGCGAGGGGAACATCAACAGGTGCCAGTCGAGACTCTCGTCGTGTTTCCATTCGCGCCACTGGCCGAACTCGCCGCCCATGAAGATCAGCTTCTTACCCGGCTGGCCGTACTGGTAGCTGTAGAGCAGGCGCAGGTTGGCGAACTTCTGCCAGACATCGCCGGACATTTTGTCTAGCAGCGAGCCTTTCCCGTGCACCACTTCATCGTGGGAGAGCGAGAGCACGTAGTTCTCGGTGAACATGTACAGGCCGCGGAAGGTCAACTCGTTATGGTGGTAACGGCGGTGGATGGGGTCGCGGCGGAAGTACTTGAGCGTGTCGTTCATCCAGCCCATGTCCCACTTGAAGCCGAAGCCCAGCCCGCCCACATACACCGGCCGCGAGACCATGGGCCAGGCCGTGCTCTCTTCGGCAAAGGTTTGCGCCGTGGGGTAGTTCTTATAGACCTCGGTGTTGAACTGGCGGAGGAACATGATCGCTTCGATGTTCTCATTGCCGCCGTACTGGTTGGGGATCCACTCACCCGGCCGGCGCGAGTAATCCAGGTACAGCATACTGGCCACGGCATCAACCCGCAGGCCATCAATGTGGTACTTGTCGAGCCAGAAGAGCGCCGAGCTGATCAGAAAGCTCCGCACTTCGTTGCGACCGTAATTGAAGATGTAGCTGCCCCAGTCAGGATGGTAGCCCTTGCGCGGATCGGCGTGCTCGAACAGGTGGGTGCCGTCGAAGTAGCTCAGGGCGAAACCATCGGTAGGGAAGTGCGAGGGCACCCAGTCGAGAATGATGCCGATCCCCTGCTGGTGCAGGTAATCCACGAAGTACTTAAAGTCCTCCGGCGGCCCGTAGCGGCTGGTGGGCGCAAAGTAACCGGTAGACTGGTAGCCCCACGACCCGTAAAAGGGATGTTCAGTGACCGGGAGCAGTTCGATATGGGTGAAGCCGGCGCGCTTGACGTGCTCAGCCAGTCGGGGGGCGATCTCCCGATAGCTCAAGGAACGGCCGCCCTCTTCCGGCACGCGCATCCAGGAACCGAGGTGCACCTCGTAGATCGACATCGGCGCGCTAACGCCCTGGAGCTTGCCGCGCGTCTGCATCCAGGCCCCGTCGCCCCACTCGTACTCCTGGTCCCAGACAATCGCCGCCGTGCGCGGCGAGACCTCGAAGAAGAAGCCGAAGGGGTCGGTCTTGTCCTCGCGGTAGCCATAGTAGCGCGAGGCGATGTGGAACTTGTAGTGCGCGCCTTTACCCACGCCGGGCACAAAGGTCTCCCAGATGCCCGAGTTCCCCCGGCAGCGCATCGCATTCTTCCCGGGGTCCCAACCGTTCCAGTCGCCGATCACTGCCACGTACTCGGCATTCGGCGCCCAGACCGCGAAGTAGGTACCCTGTTCGCCGTTCAGGGTGGCGATGTGCGCGCCCAGTTTTTCGTAGACGCGGAAGTGGGTGCCTTCACCGAAGAGGTAGAGGTCATCGTCGGTGAGGAAGGGAAGCGAGTACGGCGGCGCCGGGGGGATCACCGCCACGACCGTATCGGTCGGCGCCTCGACGGAGGCGGTGGCCTGGTCGGTCCCGGCAGGGACGGCAGATTGCTCGGTGGTTGGCTCGCTTTCAGGCGCTGTCGCCGCGCCATTCCTGGCGGTGGCTTTACGGGTACGACGCGCGGGGCGGGTAGTCTCTTCCGACATTATGGTTCCTTATCACTAAAGACGCGGGTCATCGGCACCGGTCGGGCACTGGCGCAACAGACCGCTGAGGGGAATGCTGAGCCAGGTCGGGCGGTTGTTCATCTCGTAGCCAATCTCGTAGATCAGTTTCTCGAGCATAAACACTTCAAGCAGGGCCTCCAGATCGACAGGGGCAGCGGGGATGAACGGCGCCCCCGCAGCTCGGCGCAAGTAGCCGCCGAAGTAGGCGGCACTCACCCAGAAAGACCAGCCATCGGCCCAGCGGCGCATCATCGCGCCCGCTTCGCTCTCCTGCGGAGCGTGGTTGGTGCGGTTGAACAGCGTTACATAGGCAGCATACTCAAACGAGCGCAGCATACCCGCAACATCGCGGAGCGGAGAACGTTTGATGCGCCGCTCACCAATCGGGCGCACCGGTTCACCCTCGAAGTCGATCAGCACAAAATCGTTACCGGTGAACAGCACCTGACCGAGGTGGAAGTCGCCATGGATGCGCGTCAACACCGCTTCGATTTTTGCAACAGTAATGCGCCGGAAGCGGGCCAGCAGGGCCTCTTCCAACGCCAGGGCCGCCTCAGCCTGGGCGCGCAGCGGAGCCGGCAGGTTCGGAACGATCTTCCGCAGACCCTGAAAGGTCCGGGAGGTCAGGCTACGCATACTCTGGTAGAGCGAGCGCTGGTAGAGCAGGGAGAACGGCTCGGGAGCGAAGGCCGGCCCGGTGCCGGCAGCCAGGGCCAGGTGCAGGTCGGCTGTGCGTTCGCCGAGCAGCCGCGCCTGCTCCAGGTAGGCGCCGGCTACCTCTTCAGCCAGCGGCCCCGGCTCGGTCGCGGCGGCAGCCAGCAAGGCCGCCGCCGTCGCTGTTGTCTCGGGCAGGTGGAGATCGGCGCGGGTACGCATATCGTCATACGCGCGACCAGCGACATCGAGGGTGTACTCCCAGGCATCGCCCTCATTGGTCACATAGCCCTGGAGAATGGCCAGGCTCGTCGGCTCCTCGCCGCTACGAACGTACTCCAGCGCGCCGGCAGTGGGGGGTGTGTGGGGAAATGCCCGTTCCTCAGTGAGGTAGCGCCCGATCTCCAGGTCGGGGTTGATCCCCGGTTCCACCTTGCGGAAGATCTTCAAGATCAACGTCCCGCCGAAGATAAGCGAACTGTTACTCTGCTCGGCGGTGACGATACGCGGCTCCAGGCTCTCGGCGCGGGCCAGCAGGGCGCGCAGAGCGCGGGCCGGACTACCCTCCACTTCGCCGCCGTTGATGCTGCGCAAGCGCCGCCGCGATACCACCACATCGAGCAGGGCGCGGGCAAATCCTCGATCAATCAGGGGGTCGAAGACAATTCCCGGCTCGGTATCAGCATTGATCGCCAGTCGGGCGATCACCGTGTGTCGCGCATCGCTAAGCAGGCTCTGTGCCCGTTCACCGGTAGCGTAAGCCATCGGCACAAAGTAGGTTTCGGGAGCGCCCTCGGTGTACTGAACGCTGACCAGCGCCAGGTAGGCCAGCCCGTCGGCATAGAGGAGCGGCGCGGCATCCATCATAGTCACCGACTTGATGGAACGCGACTTGGCCCCGAACCAGCGCCGCGGGCGCAGATAGGCCGGTAGCGCCTGCTCCAGAGCGGTCTGGCGCCCATCGTAGAAAATTGCGTCCCACGAACCGGCCTGGATGGTGATGAGCGGTAGCTCTTCGCTCTCGGCGAACGCGCCAGCGGGGCGCAACCCCTCGACCCGCTGCGGCATCATACGGAACCAGTAGAAACTGTGCGGCCCGAGAGTGATGAAGTAAGGCGCATCGCCCACCACCGGAAACTCCACCTGTCCGAACATTTCCACCGGGTTCATCCCGCGAAACTCGCTCAGATCGAGTTCTACCCCCTGCACAAAGCGCGAGAGATTAGCGATTACCAGAATGATTTCCTCCTCATAACGGCGCACAAAGCAGAGCACCTTACGGTTCTCGGGCTGTAGAAATTCCAGCGAGCCACGACCAAAGGCCCTGTAGCGTTTCCGCAGCGCGATCAGGCGGCGCATCCACCACAGGAGGGAGTGCTGGTTCGCCAACTGATTCTCGACATTGACCATCTCATAATGATACTCCGGGTCAGTGATCACCGGGAGGTAGATGCGCTGCGGGTTAGCGCGGGAAAAACCCGCGTTGCGGTCGCCGGTCCACTGCATCGGGGTGCGCACGCCATTGCGGTCGCCAAGGTAGATATTATCGCCCATGCCAATCTCGTCGCCATAGTAGAGCACTGGAGTGCCGGGCAAAGAGAAGAGCAGGCCGTTCATCAACTCGATTTTGCGGCGATGGTTGCCAAGCAGCGGCGCCAGGCGTCGCCGGATGCCCAGGTTGATGCGGGCCTGGGGATCGCGGGCATAGGTGCGATACATGTAGTCGCGCTCTTCGTCGGTGACCATTTCCAGGGTCAACTCATCATGATTGCGCAGGAACACTGCCCACTGGCAACCATCGGGAATGGCAGGCGTCTGGCGCATGATATCAACAATCGGGAAGCGATCCTCCTGGTAGACAGCCATGTACAGACGCGGCATCACCGCGAAGTGAAAGGCCATATGGCACTCATCGCCATCACCGAAGTACGCGACCAGATCCTCAGGCCACTGGTTGGCCTCGGCAAGGAACATACGCCCGGGATACTTCGCGTCCATATGGGCGCGCAGGTGTTTCAGAAAGGCATGGGTTTGCGGCAGATTTTCGCAATTGGTGCCTTCCTCTTCATAGAGGTAGGGAATAGCGTCGAGGCGCATGCCATCAACGCCCATATCCAGCCAGAACTCCAGCACTTTCATGATCGCTCGGTGAACGGCAGGATTTTCGAAGTTCAGATCGGGTTGGTGCGAGTAAAAGCGGTGCCAGTAGTAGGCCCCGGCAACGGGATCCCAGGTCCAGTTGCTGGTCTCGAAATCTTTGAAAATGATACGCGCGTCTTTGTACTTCCCGGGATCATCGCTCCAGACATAGAAATTGCGGTAGGAAGAACCCGGCCTGGCCCGGCGAGCGCGCTGGAACCAGGGATGCTGGTCAGAGGTATGGTTGCAGACCAGTTCGGTGATCACCTTGAGGTTACGCCGGTGGGCCTCACGGACGAACGCGCGCACGTCAGCGAGATCGCCGTAAGCGGGGTTGACGGCGGTGTAATCGGCGATATCGTAACCATCGTCTTTGAGTGGTGAAGGGTAGAATGGCAAGAGCCAGATCGCGGTGACGCCGAGATCCTGGAGATAGCCGAGCTTGCTGGTCAGGCCTTTAAAGTCGCCGATCCCGTCGCCATCACTATCGGCGAAGGCGCGCACGTGCACTTCGTAGATAATCGCGTCTTTGTACCAGAGGGGGTCACTTGCGACGATCTGCGGCTGGCGCCGCGTCCGCCGAGGCTGCTGCATTGTGGTCATGGTCTCCTGCGAAGAAGTATGTCAAGGGTTTTCTCGGGAGGGCGTAGCCCTCCCGAACCCTCCCCTCCGGCAGGCCGGGGCGCCGGTTCCCCCTGCGGATAGGGGGGTGGGGAAGCCCGGTTTCCCGATGATCGTAGCACACATCACGCAAAATACTCAAAGCCGGTAAGATCGCGTTCCCGGCGGCGAATGCGAAAGATATGCACCGGCATCACCTGCGGGTTCAGTTCGACGTAGTTAAAATCGCCGTGCCAGAGGTAGCGCGCATCGCTGAGCAGATCGTGGGCCTGATAGTCGCCCTCAAGCCCCCACTCCGCAGTGGGCACCTGCACATACCCGCTCTGGGTGTTAACCGGGTCAAGGTTCACCACGACCAGCACAATGTTCTGCAAGTCGGGCGTCACCTTGCTGTAGGCCAGAAGCTGCTCATTCTCAACGAAGTTGCTATCCACGCGATGGAAGCGCAGCCACTCATTCCGCTGCAGCGCCGGGTTCTCGCGGCGGATGCGGTTGAGCCGGGCGATAAAATGGCGCAGGCTGTGCGGTTGATCCAGCCGCCAGAAGTGGATCTCGTACTTCTCGGAGTCGATATACTCCTCCCGCCCCTGCACCGGCACATGGTACATCAACTCGTACAGTGGGCCATACATCCCCCAGCTCGCGGTGAGCGTTGCAGCCATCGCCGCGCGGGTTAGAAACACCGAGCGGTAACCGGGGTAAAACTGGGGCGTCAGAATATCGGGCGTGTTGGGCCAGAAGTTCGGGCAGAAAAACTCGCGCGCCTCGGTGCGGGTCAATTCCTGGAGGTACTCGGTAATCTCCCACTTGGCGGTACGCCAGGTGTAATAGGTATAACTCTGAGTAAACCCGAGCTTGGCCAGGTTGTACATCACCTTGGGGCGGGTAAAGGCTTCGGAGAGCAGAATCAACTCGGGATGATCGCGCTTCAACTCGCCGATGCACCACTCCCAGAAGCGAAAGCTCTTGGTGTGAGGATTGTCCACCCGGAAGACCGTGACACCCTGGGCGATCCAGAACTCAAAGATACTCTTCAACTCGCGCCAGAGGGCCTGCCAGTCCTCGGTTTCAAAATCGAACGGATAGATATCCTGGTACTTCTTCGGCGGGTTCTCGGCATACTGAATGGTGCCATCGGGGCGGGCGCGGAACCACTGCGGATGCTCCCTGACATAGGGATGGTCGGGCGAGCACTGAAAGGCAATATCGAGGGCCACTTCGATCCCATAGGCGCGCGCCGCCGCAACCAGGGCGCGGAAGTCCTCCAGCGTGCCCAGTTCAGGATGGACGCTCTTGTGCCCGCCCTCCTCGCTGCCAATGGCCCAGGGGCTGCCAGGCTCGCCAGGCTGGGCGGTGATACTGTTGTTCTTGCCCTTGCGGAACTGCCGGCCAATCGGGTGGATAGGCGGCAGGTAAAGCACATCAAAGCCCAGTTCGGCCACATAGGGCAGGCGGGCGATCACATCGCGGAAGGTGCCGTGACGGCCCGGTTCGGGCGAAGCCGAGCGCGGAAACAGTTCGTACCAGGCCGAAAAGCGGGCCAGTTGCCGGTTGACCTCGACCTGCAACTCCCGTTCATACACGCTCACAAAGCGCGGCGGCAGATGGGCAGCCATGCGCGCGGCCAGGTCGGGCATAAACGCTGCCTCAGCGTCACCGTGGCGCATCGCCTGCTCATACCCGCGCAGCACCGCCGCATCAGCCTCGGGGGCCGCCTCGGCCGCCTCACGCACCAGATCGGCGCCGATCAGCAGATCCACACGCACATCCTGGCGCGCCTCGACCCGCTTGTGCAACTGGTGCTCCCAGGTGGCGAAACGATCCACCCAGCCGACCACCGTGTAGGTGTAGCGCCCCATCTCGGTAACCGTGAATTGCCCGCGCCAGCGATCGTTAACCAGAAACTGCATCGGCGTCTCGCGCCACTGCGTATCCGAAGGACCACGGTAGCGTATGGCGCAGGCGATCTCCTCGTGCCCGTCGGCAAACGCGTCACACTCCACCACCACCGTATCGCCAACCACTCGCTTGATCGGATAGCGCCCCGCATCGATCTCCGGCGTCACCCGCTCGATCACCACCCGGCGGCGCCCATCGCCAACCGCCGCCAGGCCGTTCAGCGCGATCTCCTCGGCTTGCGTCACCTTCGCCGTGGGCTGCTTCGCCTTCGCTGGCATCACCGGCTCCCCTCTGTGCCCGCTACTACAGGTGGTCAGTGAAAAACAACACACTAATACCGGCGCCCGGCTCACAGCCGACACCAGGCCAGCAATGTTCTTCGCTTTGTGAATCCCAGGACAACCTTCCCTGCCTCCGCCATTCTACCCAAGGGCAGGCGCATGTGTCAAACGAGCGATTGAGGTGAACATACGGGGAAACCGGGTTTCCCCATGCCCCTCCCTGTGGGGAGGGTTTGGGAGGGCGCAGCCCTCGCAGGAAACACCCCGCCAGCGGGGAGGGTTTGGGAGGGCGCAGCCCTCCCAGGAGCAGACTTGGTATTACGCTCCCTCGATATCCAGACCAATATCGAGGGCCGGGGCGCTGTGGGTCAGGGCGCCCACACTGATAAAATCCACCCCGCTCTCGGCCACGGCACGGATGGTTGCCAGCGTAATACCGCCGCTGGCCTCGGTGCGCGCCCGCCCGGCCACGGCGGCCACGGCGGCGCGGAGTTGCTCGGGGGACATATTGTCAAGCAGGATCAGGTCCGCGCCGGCTTCGGCGGCAACGGCAGCCTGCTCGACACTCTCCACCTCCACCTCAACGCGCACCATGGGCCCCACCGCCGCCCGCGCCCGGCGCACCGCCTCGGCCAGATCCACCCCTTGCGCCGCCAGGATGGCCAGGTGGTTATCCTTGAGCATCACCCCGTCGTACAGCCCGAAGCGGTGGTTGAGGCCGCCCCCAACGCGCACTGCGTATTTCTCCAGCGCCCGCAGACCCGGCGTGGTCTTGCGTGTGTCGAGGATGCGCGCCCGGGTGCCGCGCACCGCCTCGACGTAGCGGGCAGTAAGTGTGGCGATACCGCTCAGGCGCTGGAACAGATTGAGGGCCACGCGCTCACCGCTGAGCAGCCCGCGCGCCGGACCGGCGATGGTGGCAACGCACTGCCCGGCGGCCACCCGCGCGCCCTCGGGCGCCTGCGGCCTCAGCGTCAGCGCCGGGTCTACCAGCGCAAAGACGGTTGAGAGGAGCGGCAGGCCGCAGACAACCCCGGCCTCGCGGAAGACGAAGCGCGCCTCGGAGCGAGCATCGGGGGGGATGACCGACAGGGTCGTTAGATCGCCCGTGCCCACGTCCTCGTGGAGGGCCCGCGCAACCACATCGCGGATGCGTTCATCAGGAAGGTCGAGGTAGTTCATTGGTTCTCCGGATCACTCAGTTGCCCGCTGGAAAGCTCTGGGGTAACCACGCCAGCCGGGGGAGCGCAGCGCCCCTCCGCGCCGGGAGGGTTTGGGAGGGCTGCGCCCTCCCGGGAGAATCTCGCACAGGCGTCCAGATGCGCCCCGCCCGATCTCCAACCCCAAATCTGCCATCTGCAATCGCGCTAGTCAGCCGCGTGCGCCCGCGCCAGCGGCGAGGCGATTGTTTCGACCAGAAACGGCGCCTGGCCCCGGGCCTGCACCAGATGCGCCTGCCAGCGCTCGCGGGGGTGGGGAAAATCGGCGCGGAAGTGGCCGCCCCGGCTCTCTTCGCGCAGCAGCGCCCCGGCCACGATCAGCCGCGCGGTTAACGCGGCATTGACGGCAGTAAGCCCCTCCGGGTCATCGGGATCGGCCTGGTGGGGCCAGGAGGCCAGGCTGGCGGCTCCGGCTCGCAGCCCTTCACCGTCGCGCAACGGCCCGGCGGCAGCACGCAGGGTGGTTGCCAGCGCCTCGCGCCAGGCCGGGCCTGGAAACGCCGCGGCATCCCGGGCAGCAACGCGAGTGGGAGCAGCAGAGGCAGGGGCGAGCCTGGCGGGGCGACGCTCCAGGGCCGCGGCGATACCGGCGCGCCGCCCGAAGACCAGGCACTCCAGCAGCGAGTTGGACGCCAGACGGTTGGCGCCGTGCACGCCGGTGCAGGCCACCTCGCCAGCGGCGTAGAGTCCGGGCAGACTGGTGGCCCCGTCCAGGTCGGTACGCACACCGCCCATCAGGTAGTGCGCCGCCGGGGCTACAGGGATGGGCGTGGTGGCCGGATCGAGCCCATCGGCGCGCAGGCGGGCGCAGATCGTCGGGAAGTGGCCCTCAATTGTGGCGCGGGGCAGGTGGGTCAGATCGAGCAGCACATGGTCGCTGCCCACGCGGCGCATCGCGGCGTAGATCCCGCGGGTCACCACGTCGCGAGGCGCCAGTTCGCCGCGGGGATCGTAGTCGGGCATAAAGCGTTCACCGTCGGGGGTGCGCAGGATGCCGCCTTCGCCGCGAGCGGCCTCCGTAATCAGGAAACCCTGCCCGGCGCGGGTGCGGTAGACGGTGGGGTGGAACTGCACAAACTCCAGATCGGCTACCTCGGCCCCGGCGCGGTAAGCCATGGCGATGCCCTCGCCAAGGGCTGTGGGCTGATTACTGGTCAAACCGTAGAGTGCCCCTGCGCCACCGCTGGCGAGGATCGTCGTTGCGGCGAGCAGGCGGCGCCAGGCGCCCGCCGGGTCGCGCGCCAGCGCGCCAACGATCCGGCCCCCCTGGTCGAGCAGATCGGCGGCCTGCCAGCCCTCCAGCAGGGTGATCCGCGGATGGGCGCGCGCGCGCGCGATCAGGGCGGTAACTACCGCCAGGCCAGTTGCGTCGCCCACATGCACAATCCGCCGGGCCGAATGGCCGCCCTCCAACCCCAGGGCAAAGCGCTCCGGGGCCACCCGCTCGAACGGCACGCCCCCGGCGGCCAGTTCGCGCATCAACGCCGGCGCGGCGTGGGCCAGAGCCGCCACAGCTTCCATATCGGACAGACCGGCGCCGGCCACCAGCGTATCGGCGATGTGGGCACGGGGCGAATCGGCGGCATCGAGGGCCGCGGCGATGCCGCCCTGAGCCCGGGCCGAATTGCTCTCCGGCAGAGCGCCGCGGGCCAGCACCAGCACCTCAGTGTACTCGGCGGCCGCCAGCGCCGCTACCAGCCCGGCGGCGCCAGCGCCGATCACCAGCACGCCGGTGGTGGTGGTCGTTACGGCCGCGGGCCAGGCCGCGAGCGCGTAACGGGGAGCGGTTATCGGTTCCATGGTCGGTTCTCATTTCCAGTTGATACGACAGGCGTCATTCGCGGGGCGCACAACGCCAGAATGTGTTCCTGGGAGGGCTTTGCCCTCCCAAACCCTCCCGGTGGCGAGGGCGTGCCACCCCGCAGGCAGGGGCGCGGGGAACCCCGGTTTCCCCGATGGGCACATCGGACGGCCCTGTGGCGGCCCGCCGGGACGCCAAGCGCCCGCATAGCCGCGCTGGTCACCTCACAGGGCGACCATTCGCTCGATGGCCGTGCGCGCGCGGGCGGCCAGCTCGGGCGCCACCGTCACCACATGGGTCAGATCGCGGAGGCTGTCGCGCACCTTCTCCAGGGTGATCATCTTCATATACTTGCAACTGATCGACTCATCGATCGGCAAAAACTGCTTTTCAGGATTAGCTTTACGCATGCGGTGGAGCACGCCAATCTCGGTGGCGACGACGAAGCGCGAGGAGTTGCTGCTGGCAGCGTGGCGAATCATCCCCTCGGTGGAGAGAATATGGGTGCCCTGGGGATCGATCCTGCCATTCGCCAGATAATGCATGGTGCTGCTCACACAACCGCACTCGGGATGGATCAGGAACTCAGCGTCGGGCATGGCGGCGCGCTGCCGCTTGACCATCGCCGGGCGAATGGCGGCATGCACGTGACACTCGCCGGCCCAGATCTGCATGCGCCGGCCGGTTACCTGGCGCAGATAGCTGCCTAAAAACATATCGGGAAGAAAGAGGATCTCTTTATCTTCAGGGATAGCCCGAATGACCCGCTCGGCGTTGCCCGAGGTGCAACAGTAGTCGCTCTCGGCCTTCACGTCAGCCGACGTATTGACGTAGCTCACCACCACCGCGCCGGGATGCTCAGCCTTCCAGGCGCGCAGTTGCTCGGCGGTGATCGAGGCTGCCAGTGAGCAGCCCGCCTCGGGGTCGGGGATCAGCACCGTCTTCTCGGGCGAGAGGATGGCGGCCGTTTCGGCCATAAAATGCACCCCACAGACAACCAGCACCGGCGCGTCGCTCTGGGCGGCAAACCGGGCCATCCCCAGCGAATCGCCCACATAATCGGCCAGATCCTGAATCTCACCGTATTCGTAGTTATGGGCCACGATCACCGCATTGCGCCGGGCGCGCAAAACGTTGATCTCTTCGACCAGGGCCGCGGCCGCCTCCGGGGCGGTGTGGGTGAGCGCCATGCTCATAGACAGCCTCCTTGATAATCCCGCGTTAATCCGGGGTTATTAGTGTAAAATTAACACTAAATGTTTCCGCCAAAGAGGCCGAGCGACCAGCATTTGTGTCTATTTGACACTAACTCTGCCTGGAAAAAAAGTGGCCGCCCGGCCTGTTGTGAAAGTGACACTTAGTATACGATGCAGGTCAGCAGTTGTCAATAGGGATACCCGGCAACCCGGTAATCGGCAGGGCTGATGCAACGTCGGTGGGGTGACGCAGCGCCATACACCCCTCTGCCAGAGACTGGCGTTGCGCGATACCTGCGGGCACGCCCCGTTTTGTTCACGCCGGGTGCGCCAGCAGGATCGTTGCATCAGCCCTGCGCCCTGCGTCGAGACTTGATAGGATCCCTCCTCTTTGCTATAATAAAGGCCGCTGGCCCCCATAGTCTAGCGGCCTAGGACGTCACCCTTTCAAGGTGAAGATCGCGGGTTCGAATCCCGCTGGGGGTACCACGAAACGCTGAGCGCCAGGGTAAAGCCCTGGCGTTTGTGTTACTGCGTGCCCCTGCCCACGCGGGTGGCAAGCGACCCCAACCGCCGGTGGAGGCGGCTGGCGCCCCCACCGGCAGGGGGTTGGGGCAACCCGGTTTCTCCGTATTTTCACCTCAGACGGTCATGCGCATGGCGCACAACGCCAGAATGAAAATACGTGTTCTTGGGAGGGCGCAGCCCTCCCACACCCTCCCCGCTGGCGGGCTGGTTCCTGGGAGGGGGTAGGGGCGCGGCGGCGCCGCGCCCCTACGCCCAAACCCTTCCGCGGGCGGGCTATGTTCACCTCAGAGGCAGGCACACCTTGCGCATTCGTTTATTCGTTTCTCATTCGTTGGCCCATTTCCCCTCGGCGTCGCAGGAAGCCCATTCCAGAGCAGGTGAAACCCGTTGCAGGGCTGCGCCCTCCCACACCCTCCCCGCTGGCGGGTTGGTTCCTGGGAGGGGGTAGGGGCGCGGCGGCGTCGCGCCCCTACGCCCAAACCCTTCCGCGGGCGGGCTATGTTCACCTCAGAGGCAGGCACACCTTGCGCATTCGTTTATTCGTTTCTCATTCGTTGGCCCATTTCCCCTCGGCGTCGCAGGAAGCCCATTCCAGAGCAGGTGAAACCCGTTGCAGGGCTGCGCCCTCCCACACCCTCCCCGCGGGCGGGCTGGTTCCTGGGAGGGCTGCGCCCTCCCACACCCTCCCCGCGGGCGGGCTGGTTCCTGGGAGGGGGTAGGGGCGCGGCGGCGCCGCGCCCCTACCCCCCAACCCTCCCGCGGGCGGGCTATGTTCACCTCAGGCATCCATGCGGCTGCGCCGCACAACGCCGCGATGACCATGGGGCGTCTCTGGGAGGGCCGCCCCCTCCCTGGCCCTCCCCCGCTGGGGGAGGGAACCGGGCGCCTCCCCGCAGGGAGGGGTTCGGTTCGACAGGCTCACCGCAGGTGGGGAAACCTGGTTTCCCCGTATGTTCACCTCAGCCCCTGGCGAGCACCTGAAGTACTTCCTCCAGCGCATCCACCCCGCCCTGGTTGTAGGCGACCCACTGAATGGCGGGACGCTCGCGGGCCTGTTGTGCCCGCAGCGCTTCCTCCCACCTCGCAAGATCTTGCCCGACCAGCTCGCGCGCGTCTACGTCCGCGGCCTCCCGGAGCCGCCGCCGGAGGGTGCTCAGCGCCACCAGCCGCCCCTCATCGTATTTCATGCCCCCCGTTACGCGCCCGTCCTGTTGCAACCGGCAGACATTCGTACCGCCGGTCTGGTCCGTCAACGAGCGCTCCGCCGCAGCAATACGCTGCTCGAGCAGGTGTGCCAGTTCTTCATTCATATGGCCTCCGCTTCAAACACGTCTGATACAACCAGGGGAAACCTGGTTTCCCCGTGCCCTGCCCGACGGGGCGGCGGGCCCGCCCCGTCGGGCAGGGTTTGGGAGGGCTGCGCCCTCCCGGAAGAATCGCTTTTCATTCCTGTCGGGTGTGGCGCAGCCGCGCAGGCATCTGATCGGAACATTGGGGAAACCAGGTCTCCCCGTGTCCCCGCCCGGCGGGGCGGCGGGCGCCCCCGGCTTCCGGCGGAGGGTCGCAACCCGCCTGTCTCCGCGGCGCGGGTCTGGCCAGGCAGCCCTCCACGAGCGTATCTCCCACGCGCCGGCAACGGTTCACAGTATGCGGCACGCGCCGCCAGTTGTCGAGCGTGAAGGAGAGGAACCAATCGTGCGCTATCGCCACTCGCTCATCCTGGCCCTCGTTGCTTCGCTCCTGGTGACGCTGGCTCCCGCGCCGATCGCTCGCGGCCAGACGCTGCAGACACCGGCGCTGCCCGTGCTGCAGGTCGGCGATCACGTGGTTGAGGAGCCGTTCCGGAGTTTCATTCTGGCCCGCGGCGGCCTGGAATGGTCGGGCCTGCCCCTCAGCGCCGCATTCTACGACGCTGAAACCCACGCCTATGTGCAGTATTTCACCTATGTGCGCCTGGAACGTCGGGGCGACGCGGTAGAACTGGCTCGCCTCGGCAGCCTCTACGCTGCCGGGCGCCAGGACGAGGCGCCCTTTCGCCCACTGGCGCCCGACGCGCCCCCTGGTGCTGGGCGCGTCCTCATCGTCGCAACGGGGCATACCCTGGGTGGCGCTTTTGCCTGGTACCACCGCCAGCACGGCGGTGTGCCCCTGCTTGGCTATCCCATCTCGGAGGAGTTCTACGAAGCGCAGCCCGATGGTTCAGTACTGCTCGTGCAGTACTTCGAGCGAGCGCGCCTGAGCTACCATCCCGAACACGCTGGCAGCAACGATGAGGTGCAGCGCGCGCCCCTCGGCGCCTGGCTGGCCGCCCACGCAGCGCCTGCCACAGCCATCACCCCGCAGCCATTGAAAGTGCTCGCCAGCGCCAGCATGCGCTACCGCGCGGGTAGCAGCAGCGGCGCAAACATCGAACTGGCAGCCGCGCGCCTCAACGGCGCCATGCTCGCCCCCGGAGCCGAACTCTCCTTTCTCCATACCCTCGGCGGCATCTCTGCCGCCACCGGCTTCCGGCCCGGTCCGGGCATCGTGGGTGGCCAGGTGGTGGAGACCATGGTCGGCGGTGGGGTCTGCGTGGTGGCGACCCTGCTCTACCGCGCGGCCTGGGAAGCCGGGTTGCCAATTACCGAGCGGCGCGGGCATAGCCGCTGGCTTGCCGCCTTTGCCGACCGGCCCGGCCTCGATGCGGCGGTGGCCGATCCCGGTCTGGATCTGCGCGTCCGCAACGATACCGGCGCGCCGATCTACCTGGTTGTCACGGCCCGCGGCGGCCACGCAACGCTGAGCCTCTGGGGGCGCGGCGATGGGCGCAGTGTGATCCTCAGCGCGCCGCAGGTTCGCGGCGGCGCCCCACTGACGGTTATCAACACGCGGGCCGTCCGCGCGCCCAACGGCGAGATGCTGCGGAGCGAGCGCGTGGTAAGCACCTACCATCCGGGCCGCTAGAAGGTGAACATACGGGGAACCCGGGTTTCCCCATCCCCCTCCATGAGGGGAGGGTATGGGAGGGCTGCGCCCTCCCAGGAAAAACACCTGTCTTCATCGTGTCAGAGGAATGGGGAACCCGGGTTTCCCCATCCCCCTCCATGAGGGGTTTAAGGGCGGACAGAACATCCGGGCTAACGTGGCTTATACCGCATTGGAACGCCCCCGCGCATGGCTCTGGTCTCCCCGCTTCGACAGGCTCAGCGCAGGCTCTCCAGCGAAGCTGGAGAGGGGGAGGGGGTGAGGACCACCCAGCGCATCCCAACGCCATCACGCCCGTCGGCGCTCATACGTTCTGTCCGCCCCTGAACCATGAGGGAAGGATGTGGGAGGGCATAGCCCTCGCCGCCGAAGGCGGACGTTGCTCAAGCCCCGACATCCCGGCGCGCAGGGCTTGACAGCTCCAATAGGCTATGCTAGACTATATTCCGTAATGTGAAATTATTATCCACTATATGGAAATCAAATGCTTCAGGCGTTCACGACCCTGCTTGGAATGCAACTGCTCGGCGAGATCCTGGCCCGGGCGCTGCATCTGCCGGTCCCCGGGCCGGTGATTGGCATGGTTCTGCTGACCGTGCTCTTGCTCCGACGCAGGACGCCGCCAGCGTGGCTCGAGCCGACGACCCAGGGGTTGTTACGCCACCTGGGGTTGCTGTTTGTGCCCGCGGGTGTGGGCATCATCGTCCACGCCGAACTTCTGGCGCGAGCGTGGCTACCGCTGCTCCTCACGCTCCTGCTGGGCACCACGTTGACCCTGGTGGTGACGGCGCTAAGCCTCCGCCTGCTGCTGGCCCTTACCGCGCGCCGCGCGCGCCTGGTTGCGGAGGCGCACCATGATTGAACTCTGGGCGTATCTGGCGCACACGCCGCTGCTCTGGCTGGCGCTGACGCTGGCGATCTACCTGCTCGCTTCTGAGGCGGCCCGGCGCAGTGGCAACCATCCTCTCTGCAATCCGGTGCTGCTCTCGGTGGTAACGTTGATCGGCCTGCTGCGGATCAGCAACACCTCCTACGCTACCTATTTCGACGGGGCACAGTTTATTCACTTTTTGCTGGGGCCAGCCACGGTAGCCCTGGCGGTGCCGCTGGTGCAGGTAGTAGACCGGGCGCGGCAGGTGGCAGTGCCACTGGCGCTGGCCCTCGGCGCAGGCGCCCTGGTGGCCGTCGCTGGCACCGCGCTGTCTGGCTGGAGCCTGGGGTTGGATGCGGTGACCCTGCGCTCGTTGCTGCCGCGCTCGGTGACGACCCCGATTGCCATGGGGGTGGCTGAGCAGATCGGGGGCGAGCCGT
Source organism: uncultured Chloroflexota bacterium (assembly GCA_937120965.1). Classification (GTDB taxonomy): domain Bacteria; phylum Chloroflexota; class Chloroflexia; order Chloroflexales; family Chloroflexaceae; genus JACAEO01. The sequence goes on along the minus strand of CAKZKA010000255.1, from coordinate 327 downwards.
CGCTCACAGCGGCGCTGGTGATCCTGACGGGGATGATCGGCGCGCTGATCGCCAATGACCTGCTGCGCCTGCTGCGGGTCGAAGAGCCGGCCATTCGCGGCTTCGCAATGGGCCTGGCCTCGCATGGCATTGGCACCGCGCGGGCGCTGCAACTGCACGCCGAGGCGGGCGCCTTCGCCACGCTGGCAATGATCCTCAACGGTTTGCTGACGGCGCTGCTCTTGCCCCTGCTGGTAAACTGAGGTGACCATCCGGGGCAACCGGGTTTCCCCACCTGCGGTGAGCCTGTCGAACCGCACCCCTGCCGGTGGGGGCGCCAGCCGCTCC
>CAKZKA010000254.1 GCA_937120965.1 uncultured Chloroflexota bacterium | reverse complement strand
ACCCACCGGCGGGGAGGGTTTGGGAGGGCTGTGCCCTCCCAGGAAACAACCCACCGGCGGGGAGGGTTTGGGAGGGCGCAGCCCTCCCAAAAACTAAATCTCGTTGTATCTTGTCATTGCGCGGCGTAGCCGCATGGGTGTCTGCTATGAACAGCGGGAAACCCGGATTAACCCCTGCCCGCCAGCGGTTACAGAAGCCCCTGGCACTGGTTGAAGGCTACAGAAACCCGGTTTCCCCACCTGCAGTTAAGCCCGTCGAACCGTGCCCCGCCCCTGAGGTCGGATGTGGGAGGGTAGTCTTCCTGTACGCAGTGCAGGTGTATGGCAGATCTGGACCGTTCATGAACCATCAGCCAGACATCCCTTCCCCTGTCGCCCTGGTTCTGGGCCTGGGCAATCTGCTGTTGAGCGACGAGGGCATTGGCGTCCACGTTGTGCAGCACCTCAGCCAGCGCTACGACGTGCCCGAGCAGGTGCAGATCCTCGACGGCGGCACGCTGGGCCTGGGTCTGCTCCCCTATCTGCAGGGAGTAACCCACCTGCTTGTCGTGGATGCGGTAGATGCCGGCCAGCCACCGGGCACAGTCGTGCGCCTGGAGGGTGAGGAGATCCCCAGTGCCCTGGCGCACAAGATGTCGATGCACCAGGTCGGCTTGCAAGAACTCCTGGCGCTCAGCCAGTTGAGCGGCCACACTCCCGCGCACATTGTCTTGATCGGTGTCCAGCCCGCCAGTCTGGAGCCAGGTCTGGAACCGTCGCCGCTGATCGCGGCCCACCTGAGCGCGCTGACCGACCGCGTCGCCGGTGAGTTGCGTGCCTGGGGTTTCGCGCTGGAGGGGCCGCGGTCGTGATCCCGCCAATGAACTGAGGTGAACATAGCCCGCCCGCGGGAGGGTTTGGGCGTAGGGGCGCGGCGCCGCCGCGCCCCTACCCCCTCCCAGGAACCAACCCGCCAGCGGGGAGGGTTGGGGAGGGCGCAGCCCTCCCAGGAAAAACCCAAGTTCATCTTGTCGTTGTGCGGCGCAGCCGTATGGATGACGGAGGTGAACATAGCCCGCCCGGAGGGTTTGGGCGTAGGGGCGCGGCGCCGCGCCGCTGTCCCTTCCGGGGAATAGCCTGCCGGCGGAGAGCGTCGGGAAGGGCGCAGCCCTCCTGGGGAACAGCCTGCCAGCGCTGGCGCGAGCCTTGCACATCCAGGGATGTGCAGGCGACCGCTGAGGCGGCCGTGAGCGCGATCCTGGCGGCGCAGCCAGCGTGGTTGCCATCGCCGACTGCTACGCCACCCACAGCAACCACCTGCAATCCCGGATCTACAAGCTGAAACAGCAGCCGCATCCCCCGGGCGCGCAACCATCAGCGCAAAAAGAGGATCAGCCCGATCACAACGAGCCAGAACGTCACCTCGTACAGAATAGAAACAATACGCTGTGACCCGGTCAATGTCCCGTCGAACGCCAGAATGCGAGCAAGTGACATAACAGGGCCGCAGATGATCCCCAGAACAAGCAACAGCAGTCGCCACTGATCGGCAGCCACAAATTGCGCGCCGATCAGCGCAATCAGCGCGAAGATCGCTGCCAGGAGAAAGAGGATCTTCATCGCTTCCCGTGCCATAGACTCACCTCCGATCTGTCTGTTGTGCCGCCCACGTTGCCCTGGTAATGCCTCCCCCAGCGTCATCGCGCGCAATGATGGCCGCTTGAGGACATCACCGCGCGGTCTCCCTCTTGCACCTTGTTGTTGAAGGAAGAGCGACCGCGCTACAGATCGCCGGGCGCTCCAGAAACATCCTTTGCGAATCCGGTATTCACCGCGGTACAATGCACGGCAACACCTCACAGCGAGACGACCCGGAATTGGAATGCGCAGTATGAGAACATAAGGAAAGTCTGGTGAGTCGATGAAAAATACCCGAACTCCGGCGATTGCCCCTATCGGACTCGCTCGCGGACGAAACCGGCTCATGCGCATTTGAAAGCGCAAGCCAGATTTCCTGCGGTGAAAATAGTCCCCGCGCGGGAGGGTTTGGGAGGGCGCAGCCCTCCCCGGAAACAACCCGCCAGTGGGGAGGGTTTGGGAGGGCGTAGCCCTCCCAGGAATAATTATTTTTCATTCCGGCGTTGTGCGCCATGCGCATGACCGTCTTTTGTGACGGTGAGAGAATGCAACGGCTCTGGCTCCACCGCTCCCGCAGCGTGGGAGCGGGTCGGGGTGAAGGCAAGTGTTGCACCTGCCCCGAAGGCGAAGAGCATCAGCCTTAACCCGACGCTGAAGATGTGCTACAGTCGTACAATACTACCCAATCATTCAAGGTGAATGCGCATGCCTGCCTGAATGCTGGAGCGAATCAATCTCAAAGGGTACAAATCTTTTCGTGAACTCGACCTCGCGCTCGGCTCGATCAATTTGCTCATTGGTGCCAACGGCTCAGGCAAATCCAATTTCATTAGCCTGTTCACCATGCTCAACCGCATGATGAACGAGGAATTGCAAATCTATGTGGCGCAGGCAGGCGGCGCTGACCAGATACTGCATTACGGGCGCAAAGTTACTGAACGGCTCGAACTCGAACTCTGGTTTCAGCAAGAAAAAAATCTGGCCAATGGTTATACCTGTCATCTCATACCCGTCGAAGACACGTTGTTCGTGACGCGCGAAGTAACGTTCTTTCACGATCGCGCCCGCTACCCTACCCCCTATCAAGATCTCATCCACACGGGCATTGCTCAGGAATGCCAGTTACCGCAATGGGCGCAACGTCGCGGCAGAGTGTACCGGTATGTCTATGATGCGATCCATTCCTGGCAGCTCTATCACTTTCACGATACCAGCCCCTCGGCGCGCGTCAAACGACCGGGCAGCATCCACGACAATCGCTTCCTGCTCCCCGATGCGGGCAACCTGGCGGCCTATCTCTACCTGCTGCGCGAGCAGTTCCCCCAGCGCTATCGCACAATCGTTGAGACCATCCGCCTGGCTGCGCCCTTCTTTGGCGATTTCATCCTGCGACCGCAACCCCTCAACCCCGAAACAATCCGCCTGGAATGGCGTGAACGCGGCTCTGACCTGACCTTCGGCCCGAACGCCCTCTCCGATGGCACACTGCGCTTTATCTGTCTGACAACGCTCCTGTTACAGCCGCCCGAATTACTTCCTGCCACGATTGTCCTGGATGAACCTGAACTTGGATTGCACCCCTATGCTATTGTCCTGTTCGCCAATATGGTTCACAGCGCGGCAGAGCACACACAGGTCGTCCTGACAACGCAATCGGTCTCGCTGGTCAATCAGTTTACACCGCAGGAGATACTCGTCGTCGATCGTGTCGAAGGCGTCTCGACCATCCGACGACTGGAAGGGTCTGAAATCGCCCACTGGCTGGAAGACTATAGTCTGGGTGACCTTTGGGAGAAAAACATCCTCGGAGGCCGGCCAGCCTTATGAAACGCATTCTGATGTTATGCGAAGGGCAGACTGAAGAGACGTTTGTCCAGCGCATTCTAGCGCCACATCTGCATCAGTTCGATAAACACCCGATTCCGACTGTTCTGGTCACTAAAAAAGTTCAGTCGGGTCAGGGATTTTGGGGAGGTGTCACCTCCTATGAGCGCATCCGCCGCGATGTGAGGAACCTGTTGAAGGATAGCAATGCGGTCTGCGTTACGACCATGCTGGATTACTATGGATTACCCGGTGATTTTCCGGGAAAGTCAACCCTGTCAGGAGCCACGCCATACCAGCGGGTGTCTCATCTGGAAGACGCCTTCGCCCGGGACATCGGTGACTCACGCTTTCTGCCCTACCTGATGTTGCACGAGTTTGAAGCGCTGCTCTTTGTGGACGTATCCGCTGTGGCACAGGTTATGGATCGTCCAGCGCCGCCGCAAAGTTTCGGTGATCTGAGCCGTTTTTCGGCCCCGGAGGAGATCAACGACGGGCGAGACACGCATCCGTCAGTTCGGCTTCAGCAGGGCCTGCCCGGCTATTCTAAAGCCTTACATGGGCCTCTGGCGGTTGAGCGGATCGGTTTAGCCAGCATTCGCGCACGATGCCCCCACTTCAATAACTGGCTTGAGAACCTGGAGATGCGCTGAGACCGGTGGTCGCACCCTCTGTTCACCGAAGCTGACGCCTGTCACGTGTGGTTCAGACCCGCTTAACCATCTAGCCTTTGGCTCCACACCTCCACAGCCCTACAGCTCCACATAACCGGCCTGGAGAGCCGTAGAGGTGTGGATCTGAGCTCACACGATGCCATCCAGCAGAATTGGTATCAACCCTGGCAGGGGAAGCCGTTGCGCTGGCGCAGCTCTCGGCGTGATTGCCCTCTCGCCGCGCAGATCGCCGGATACCCGGACGTGCCTGGCGCGTCGCTGGCGCCGTCTCCCTCCAGTTTCCCCTCGGTGATCGAACCGATCGTCGGAGTAGCGGTTTTATTCCTCTCCCATAACGCAGCGCGTTGTACACTGAGAGCCACTGGCGGGCCAGCGCGGCGCGGAGGGTGGCGATTCCTCCGTAGCTCGACCGGGGCGCAAATCGCCCGTGCGCCCACGGGTGCGCGCGAGAGCGCGGCCTGCTCGGGAAGTGTCGTATACCGGCGCCACTCGGGGCAAAACCCCTTTCGCCCCGGGCGGAGCGCCCATAATGGAAAGCGAGGTGGCACGATGGCCCGAATTGTGATGATCGTCCCACCCGAGCAATTTCGCGACGAGGAGCTGTTCGAAACCCGCGCCGAACTGGAGCGGGCCGGCCACAGCACGGTGGTGGCCAGCGCAACCACCCGGCCCTGCAGCGGCATGCTCGGTGGGCGCGTGATCCCTTCGATGACTCTGGCGCAGGTCGATCCCGATGCCTTCGACGCAGTTGTGTTTGTGGGCGGGCTGGGCGTGAAGCGCTACTACCAGGATCCCCAGGCCCTGCGCATCGCCCGAGCGATGTACGAACGCGGCAAACTGGTCGCGGCCATTTGCCTGGCCCCGGTGGTGCTGGCCAACGCCGGGCTGCTCAAGGGCCGCAGCGCAACGGTGTCGGCAAGTGAAGCGAAAACGCTCCAGCGACTGGGCGCCAGCTACCGTGGGCCGGGAGTGGTGGTGGACGGCAATCTTATCACCGCCGACGGCCCGGCCAGCGCGCGTCGCTTCGGCCACGAAATTGCCGCCCATTTTACCCCCGTCGCTGTGTAGACGCCCCTGAGGTGAACATAGCCCGCCCGCAGGAGGGTTTGGGCGTAGCGGCGCGGCGCCGCCGCGCCGCTACGCCCTCCCAGGAAACAACCGGCCAGCGGGGAGGGTTTGGGAGGGCGCAGCCCTCCCAAAAATTAATCCCGTTTTCATCGTGTCAACGCGCGGCGTAGCCGCCCGGTCAATCAGTCAATCCTCGTTGACGCCCCCCACCCGGCGTGGTACAATTGAGCGTGATCGTCGGGGTAGCTCAGCGGTAGAGCAAACGGCTCATAATCGTTAGGTCGCGGGTTCGAATCCCGCCTCCGACACCACCGGGCGAGTGACACCAGTATGGTTGTCACTCGTTATGTTTTCTATACCATGAGCGACCTGCTTCCCCACCTCCGCGCGGTGCTCCAACGCCACGGGCTGCTCCACCCCGACGCTCTGATCCTGGTTGCGGTCTCGGGTGGCCCTGATTCACTGTGCCTGCTGCACTTGCTCTCGCGCCTTCACAGTGCCGCGGGCCTGCGGCTGCACGTGGCTCACTTCGACCATGGCCTGCGCCCCGAGTCGCCCGCTGAGGCGCGCTACGTCGCCGCTGTGGCGACAGAGTGGGGGCTGCCGGTGAGCGTTGGGCGCGGGGAGGTGGCGAAGCTGGCGCGCAGCAGTGGCGACAATCTGATGGCTGTCGCCCGGCGCGCCCGCTACGCCTTCCTCGCTGCAACCGCCCGCGCCACCGGCGCTACGGCGGTTGCGGTGGCCCATCAGGCCGACGACCAGGCCGAAACGGTGCTGCTCCACCTCCTGCGCGGCGCTGGCCCCGCCGGGCTGCGCGGGATGCGCGAACTGGTACCCTGGGCCGAGTGGGCCGATGGCGCCACGGGCGCGTCTTCCGAAACCGCGCCCCCGCTCATCCGCCCGCTCCTCGGCATCACCCGCGCGGCGATTGACCACTACTGCCGCGAACAGCGCCTCACCCCCCTGGAAGACCCCAGCAATCGCGCTGAGCGCTACGCCCGTACCCGCGTCCGGCGCCTGCTCGCCGCCCTCGCCGCCGAGAACCCGCACATCGTAGAGACCCTGGGCCGCACCGCGGCGATCTGCGCCATGGATTACGATTTGCTGCAAACCCGGCTCGACGCTGCCTGGCCGACCCTCGCCGTCGAGACCTCCACGACGGTTACGTTGCGCCGCGCCGCCTGGGAGCGGCTGCATCCCGCCTTGCAGCGGTACGCCCTGCGGCGCGCCGCGGCCCGTCTGGGCCTCGTCGAAGTGAGCCAGCCGCAGATCGAGGCCGCCTGCGCCCTCGCCGCCCATCCTGGCCGGCACATGCGCCTCGGCTCCACGCTGCGCCTCGAGGTCGAGCAGGAACGCCTCATCCTGGCCTCCCTGACCGCCCCGCCCCCCGGCGACGCGCCGCAACTCGCCGCGGACGAGCTGCCCCTGACGCTGCCCGGCTGCCTCGATCTCGGCGGGGGCTGGACGTGCGTCGCGCAGACCGAAGCGCCCCTCGCGCCCTCCCCCTGGTGGGTCGCCCTCGATCCCCGGACGCTCGATGGCCCCCTGGTGCTGCGTCGGCGCCGCCCCGGCGACCGCTTCCGGCCCGTCGGCGCGCCCGGCAGCCGGTTGCTGCAAGACTTCTTTGTTGATCGCAAGGTACCCCGCGGGCTGCGTGACGCCTGGCCCCTCCTCGCCACCCCGTCCGCCGTGGTCTGGGTGCCGGGCCATCGCGCCGACCGGCGCTTCGTCGCCACCGAGCCGAGTCAGGGTACAATCTGGATCGGGCTGATCTCAGCGCAGCAAGCGCTGCCGCGGGTGGCCCCCCGGGGGGTGCAGCAAGCAGTAGAGGGGCGTATGCATCAGGATATCGCCAGGGTGCTCATTTCGACGGAAGAACTGCAGGCGCGCATTGCCGAGCTGGGGGCGCAGATCACCGCCGATTACGCCGGGATCGGCGATCTGCTGCTGGTTGGTGTGCTTAAGGGCTGCGCGATGTTCATGATGGACCTCGCCCGTTGTATTGATGTTCCTGTGGCGCTGGATTTCATCGCCGTAGCGAGCTACGGCGCCTCAACCGAGTCGAGCGGGGTGGTGCGGCTGCTCAAGGATCTCGACACCGACATCGCCGGGCGTCACGTATTGATCGTCGAGGATATTATCGACAGTGGTCTGACCCTGGCCTACCTGCGTAGCCAGTTGCTCCGCCGCAACCCGGCCAGTCTACACATCTGCACGCTGTTGAACAAACCCGAGCGCCGGATCGCCGATGTGCCCGTGGATTACCTGGGCTTCGACATTCCCAACGAGTTCGTCGTCGGCTACGGGCTTGACTATGCCGAACACTACCGCAATTTGCCCTACATCGGCGTGCTGAAGCCGGAGGTGTATGGCGCGTAGCGCCATGTCAGCCCTCCGTCCGGCTGCGCCGCACCAGCCAGAATGAACATCACTGTTCCTGGGAGGGCGCAGCCCTCCCAAACCCTCCCGGCAGCCAGGGACGTGGGGAGGGTCGCCTGACACTCCGCCGGGCAGGGCAGTCGGAAACCGGGGTTTCCCCGATGTTCACAGCAGTGCGGGAGAGGTGTGAGAATCTGTAATAATGGCCCGGAAACATCCCCACACCTCCACACCCCGTAAAGTGAGCCAGATTACAATCCACGTGTGATCTGGTTCCCTTGAAGGGCCAGATCGCATTTGGTATAATTTAACCACGGCGTCCGAATGCGCGGCGCTGGAGCGGCGCGTTCGTGTCACCTGGAAATGCCGCCCCACACGTTTGCCCCGAGCGCAATGACGAATCTACCCACATTTCCGGCTGCTCCACGTCGCCGTCGCTTTCAAGCCGTAGTACAGGGATCACCCTAGAGGGATGGACACAACGAATGGGCGATAATCGCTGGTTAAAGAATAGCTTTGTCTATCTGATCATCCTGGTCGCCGCGCTTGCGTTGTTCTTCCAGTATTTTGGGCAAAGCTCGACCCAGAGCAGTGAGAAGGGCATCGCCGAGGTCATCGCCGACGCGCAGGCCGGGCGGATCAAGCAGATTGCCGCACAGGCCGGCGATGAGCAGATCATCGTCACCTATACTGACGGCGCCGAGTATCGTTCGCGCCTGGAGACGAACGATAGTGTAATGGGCCTGCTCGCCGATTGGGGCGTGCCGCTCACTTCCACCGATGGCAAGCAGGTTATCAATGTCCGCGTCAGTCCGGCGCCGGCCTGGGGCGGGTTGTTGAGTATTTTCACCATCCTGCTGCCGACGTTGCTGCTGATCGGCTTCTTTGTCTTCTTTATGCGCCAGGCTCAGGGCTCAAACAACCAGGCCCTTTCCTTCGGTAAGAGCCGTGCCAGAATGTTCGCCGGCGATAAGCCGACGGTCACCTTTGCCGATGTGGCTGGCCAGGAGGAGGCCAAGCAGGATCTGACCGAGATCGTCGAGTTCCTGAAGTACCCCGACAAGTTCGCCGCCCTCGGCGCGCGCATTCCGCGGGGTGTGCTGATGGTCGGCCCGCCTGGAACCGGTAAGACCCTGCTCTCGCGCGCGGTGGCCGGTGAGGCCGGTGTGCCCTTCTTCAGCATCTCCGGCTCGGAGTTTGTCGAGATGTTCGTCGGCGTGGGCGCCTCGCGCGTGCGCGACCTGTTCGACCAGGCCAAGCGCAATGCGCCCTGCATCGTCTTCATTGACGAGATTGACGCCGTCGGTCGCCAGCGCGGCGCGGGTCTGGGCGGCTCCCACGATGAGCGCGAGCAGACCCTCAACCAGATCCTGGTTGAGATGGACGGCTTCGATACCAACACGAATGTGATTGTGATCGCCGCCACCAACCGCCCTGATGTGCTCGACCCGGCCCTGGTGCGCCCCGGTCGCTTCGACCGCCAGGTGGTGCTCGATGCGCCCGATGTCCGCGGCCGCATTGATATTCTCAAGGTGCACACCAAGGGTAAGCCGCTGGACGATGATGTCAATATCGAGGTGATCGCGCGCCTTACCCCCGGCTTCTCCGGCGCCGACTTGATGAATGCCGTGAACGAGGCGGCCATTCTTGCCGCGCGGCGCTCAAAGAAGAAGATCGGCATGGCCGAATTGCAGGACTCCATCGAGCGCGTGGCCCTCGGCGGCCCCGAGCGCCGCTCGCGGGTGATGACCGACCGCAAGAAGCTGGTCGTCGCCTACCACGAGTCCGGTCATGCCATCACTGGCGCGGCGATGCCGCGGGCCAATAAGCTGCAAAAGGTGACGATCATCCCCCGTGGCCGGGCGGGCGGTTACGCCCTCTTCCTCCCCGATGAGGATAACCTCGGCCTCCAGAGCCTGGCCTACTTCAAGGCTGAGATGGTGGTGGCTATGGGTGGCCGCGCCGCTGAGGAGATCGTCTTTGGCCCCGAAGAAGTCACCACCGGCGCTTCGCAGGACCTGGTCTCGGTGACGCGCACTGCCCGCGCGATGGTGACGCGCTATGGTATGAGTGATAAGCTCGGGCCGCTGGTGTTCGGCGAGAAGGAGGAGTTGATCTTCCTCGGCCGCGAGATCAGCGAGCAGCGCAATTACGGCGACGAGGTGGCGCGCCAGATTGATGAGGAGGTGCATCGGCTCGCCGTCGAGGCCTACGAGAACGCGATGCAGATCCTGATCAACAACCGCGCCGTTCTCGACGATATGGCCAACGCCTTGCTGGAGTTCGAGACCCTGGAGGGCGAGCAACTGGCCGAATTGCTCAGCCGCGTCAAGCCGTTGACGATTGATATGAGCCGCAACGGCAGGAGCGCTGAAGCCTCGTCCACGGCCCTGCCGCCGCCCCCTGCGGCCGGGCCGCTGCCGGCCTGATCCCTGACCACATTAGGAGGGGGAGTGGGGAAATCGGATTTTCTCACTCCCCCCTTAAGATTAAGGTGCGGAAGGGCGTAGCCCTCCCGCACCTCGTCTTATACCAATTTCTTATACCAATTACCGTTGATGATGCCGCATTGCTTGAAGCGGTTTCAGGCGTTGTGCTGCCCAGCGTGGCAATCTAAAATCTAAAATCTAAAATGGTATTACTCCACATTGTCAATCTGCGCCCGTTGCAGCGTGCCGCTGTAGTCAACGTACACGCTCTTCCACTCGCTGAACACGTCGAGCATCGTTGGCCCGGCCTCGCGGTGGCCATTGCCCGTGGCTTTCACTCCGCCAAAGGGCAGGTGAATCTCGGCGCCAATGGTCGGGGCGTTGATGTAGACGATACCCGCTTCGAGTTCGTGCATAGCCCGATAGGCCGCATTGATGTCGCGGGTATAGATTGACGCCGACAGGCCGTAGGCCACATCGTTGGCCACTGCCAGAGCCTCGTCGAGACTCTCCACCTCGATAACGCTCAGCACCGGGCCGAAGATCTCCTCGCGGGCGATGCGCATCTGCGGCGTGACCCCGGTAAACACGGTGGGCTGCACGAAGAAGCCGTGAGCGCAGGCCCCCTCGCTGAGCTGCGCGCCACCGCAGCGCAGCGTCGCGCCCTCAGCCTTGCCGATCGCGATGTACTCGAGCACGCGCCGGAGCTGATCCTCGTTCACCAGGGGCCCCATCTCAGTCTCGGGGTCCAGCCCGTTGCCAATGCGCAGGCGCGTCGCCCGTTCCACAATGCGCTCCACCAGCGTCGCCGTCACCCGCCGATGGACGATCAGGCGACTGGTGGCGGTGCAGCGTTGCCCGGTGGTGCCAAAGGCGCCCCAGATCACCCCCTGCAACACCAGGTCGAGATCGGCATCGTCCATGACAATGAGCGGATTCTTGCCGCCCATTTCCAGGCTGACGCGCTTGAGTTGCCGGGCGGCCAGTTCGTAGACCAGACGGCCCACCTCGGTGCTGCCGGTAAAGGAGATCACCGGCACATCGGGGTGCTCAACCAGGGGCTGCCCGGCGCTCGGCCCGAAGCCGGTGACGATGTTGACCACGCCGGGGGGCAGGCCAGCTTCCACCAGGCACTCCACCAGGTTGTAGGTGCTCACTGAGGCGTCCTCGCCGGGCTTGATCACCACCGTATTGCCGCAGACCAGAGCCGGGAGCATCTTCCAGGAGGCGATAGCCATAGGAAAGTTCCAGGGGGTGATCATCCCCACCACCCCGATGGGCTGGCGAATGCTCATCTGGAACTTGTTGGGCAACTCAGAGGGCGTTGTCACGCCGTGCATACGCCGGCCCTCGCCCCCGGCGTACTGGGCCATGCCGATGGCCTCCACGATGTCACCCCCGGCCTCGAAGAGCGGCTTACCCATCTCACGGGTCAGGTCGCGGCTGTAGCGCTCCTTGCGCGCCTGCAACAACTCGGCGGCCCGCAGCAGGATCTCGCCGCGTTTTGGCGCCGGCACGCGCCGCCATGCCGGAAAGGCTGCCTTCGCCGCCGCGACCGCGTCGTTCACGTCGTCGGCGTTGCTATCCTGAAAGATCCCCACCAGCTCGCGCCGATCGGCGGGATTGCGCCGCTCGTAGGTTCTGCCGCTACGACTGGCGACAAATTCACCGCCAATGAAGTTCTTGAAGATGCGCTCAGTGGACATCCTCGTCCTCCATTTCCTGGGGGCGCAACCACCTGGAGTTGCGCTACCGCCTATGCTGCTCTGAGGGCCTGGCGGGCCTGTCTCCCATTGTAGCGCATCAGCAGAGCGCAAGGATCTGTCAGGCCTGAGGTTCGCCCCTGGCACGCGCAGAAGCATCCGACAAGAAACCCGCCCACCGCTCCGCGCGGCGCCTATCGGGGTCGGCACTGACCCCTCGCTCTTCCAGGATCTTCAGAAACACGACATCGCTCATCTTCGCGATGACCTCCAGATTGTCAGGTTCACTGAGCCACTGCGTCAGTTGCGTCCGCTCTTCGAGGGTAAACCCTGCCCGTCGTAACGAGCGATCAAAAGCCCATTCTGAAATCGGCATGCGAATAAAGTTGGTGTTCTTATATCGAAATAGGCAAATTGTGCGAGGTAATGGAATGTTCTCTCCTTGCAAATCAATCAGATACAGGAGATATCGATTCAGACGACTGTGCTTGATCCAGTTCACTACAACCGGCGAGCGATAACGAGCGATTGTCTGCTGCAGCCGTCCGGCAAAGGGTAGGCGGGATAATTGCTCAGGTGCAGGCGTAGTTGCCTGGCCTCGAGATGGCTGGTTGACGATCTGCGTGCGAATGGTTGCCAGTTCCTCCGCCAGGGTCTGGTCTTGCTGGTCGAGCCAGCCCGCGTCAGTACTACCTGCGCGGGCCGCGACAGCTTCGACCCTGGCCCAGAACTGCTGGATGCGTCCGATCAGCGTTTCCTGGTCTTGCGGAAAGAGTCGTTCCCACAACCAGGCCAGACTGAAGAGCAGTGCGCCAGTGACGAGCACCAGCACCGCGACGGCTACAACAGCGGTGGTCGCCTGCTCCAGACGAGCAAGTGGAAGAATAGCCTGCAACCAGGTAGGGTAGCTGTCCTTGTCGAGCACCGAACCAGGAATGAATTGAGGCAGGGCGATGACCAGGGCGGTGAGCGCGGCCAGGGCGCCGAGAATGCGGGTCCAGTACTCCAGGCTTTCGCGAGCGATGCGGTCAGTTTCGGTAAGAAGCGTTTCGAGCGAATTCGCCAGTCCGGCAATGTTATCTGCTAAGACCGGTACCTGCGATCGCAGCGACTTCATCGGTTGCTGCAGGTAGCTATAAGGGTATGCAGCCGTGAGCGCCTGGTTCAGTCCGATCGTCTGTCCGTTGAAAGGTTCAGAGATGGTGAACTGACGTCGAATGTAATCATCGGTACTATCAATGTACCCTTCAAAGCGACTTTGCAGTTGCTCCGTCTGGCCGCTGAGGTTCACCATACGCCCTTGCAATTGTGTTACCGGCAGCTTGATCGCGCGTAGTTCGTAAGCAAGACGCCGCTGATCGCCGCGGCTCAGGGCGGGCAGAAGCGCGACGATCCGCGACAGGTCAAGACTGAGTGTGTTGACTGTACCGCCCCACACCGCATGCAAATGGGCCAGTTCCTGATAGTCGGTGTGAACATCGCGCGCTTCATTCGAGATTGAGAACTCAAGGTAGCTGAGACTGGTGGCAATGAAGTCAATGTCCCGCTCGATGGCGAGCGCGCTTGTCGCCCGTGAACGTGTTGGCAGCAAGACATAGAAAGTTTGGTAGGAAGTCTGTCTGATGAATTCTCGGCGAGCTGTCAACAGGTCTCCTTCCAGAATACCCCAGGAAACCTCTCGTGATAGCGGATCATCGGAGCCAAGACACACTCTGATGATCTGACTGATACCTGGATCAGAGGCAATGACTGCTTGATCAGTCAAAGGGGTGGCAGCCTGATAATCGAGAACGTAAAACACTGCCGGCATCCCATCACGCCCGGCGAATCGCGGTGCTGCGCCTGGTATGCCGAAGAATCCGAGAAAGTAACTCTTTAGCTTGGTCACCTTTTTCCAGAAGAATTCTTCCAGAACCCATAAGGCCTCGTCAGTTGAGAGATGGCGAGGCAATGCTGGATGAACACTCGCTGGAGGCGCCGCGCGATTTGCAGCCGGCCAGGCGCTCCAGAGGGTCAGCATTGGTTTGCAGATAAGTTCGTTGCGGCTGAGAGCGAACTCAACCAGGCGCCAGGAAATGTACCATTGGTGGGTTTTTTCGGCTTTGCTGCTAACGAACTGATCTATTTCTGCGCCGATCTCGGCGGTAGGTGCGCCGTGTATCAGCGCATCAATGCTGAGCGTCGCGAAGAGGGTACAGCGATGACGCGAGAAGAGTTGTAAAAATGGCCTCTCGTCACCGAACATTGCCATTCGTTGCGAATAATACTCGAACGCGCGTGCCATGAGTTCGGCCCACCAGGCTCCTCTGTTTCCGCGATACCAGACATACTGCTTGTCTTGGCCATCAGCCGCGAGCACGACGTCGATCAGGTCCTGGCGGTAAGGTTCGCACAATTCCTTGTCCGCTGCCGATGCAACCGGAGTTTCCGGTGAGATCCCCAGTTTCCAGAGACTGCTTGCAAGTTCTGGTCGTTTGGCAATGGCCGCTGGTCCAAGCGCGCTTGCAACGATCTGTCCGGCCCCTACGGCATCAATTCCCAGCCAGGAGTCGGGCAGGGTAAGGAACCAGTTGATGAGCGACGGTAGACCTCGCGAGTGGCGCAGTCCTTCGTTGAGGTTGATTTGCCAGTAGAATGGCTGGCCAACTACCAGGCCGACACGGGTAACCTTACCCTGCTGCGGAGGCTCTTGCTCAGCGGGATGAGAAGTCATGGGTAACTTTCTGTTTATGTGGCATTGATCGATTGAAACAAGAATATCACAGAAAAACTTGTGAAAGCTTTTATATATCGTCATAAAGCGATGACCCATTCTTCACTCTCGCTGAAGCTACTGACGGCCCGGCGGGCGTCTCTACGCGCCTCCCTGTCGCGCCCCGTGCCCGCGGCGGGGTGATACCGCCCGCGGCCGACTGCCGCCCCATCTCGCACCGCTGCTGGTTATGATATGCTTTATACTGATAGCCAGACACCGCCGGCAGCGGTGGCGCGCATCGCCGCTGCCCGGCCTGGCCGTAGCTGCGCCGGCTGCCAGAGCCGGAACATCGAGGACTGCGATGCTTGAGATCGAAGTTGCGGTCGCGAAGGTTGCCCACCACGGCAGTGGCGAGAGTGGCGATACGCTGGAGATGATCGAGCGGCCTGGCGGAGGCTTCTCGTTTGTGCTGATCGACGGCGAAGGAACCGGCCGAGGCGCCAAGACGCTCAGCAATCTCCTCGCTACCCGCGCCATCACCCTGCTGAAAGATGGCGCCCGCGATGGCGCCGTCGCCCGCGCTGTGCACGACTATCTCTATACCTACCGCGCCGGGCAGGTGGCGGCGACGTTGAATATCCTTTCGGTGGACTACCAGAGCGGCAAGATACTGATGTCGCGCAATAATCCGGCCCCGTTCTTTGTGATCACCCCGCATGGCCTGCACAGCTACAGCGATCCTTCGACCCCCATCGGTCTCCAGCCGATGACCAGGCCGATTATCACCGAGCTGCCGGTCGAACCCTACACCTACATTGTGGTCTTCACCGATGGGTTGACCCGTGCTGGCGAACGCTACGGCGAGGATCTGGCGCTGGGCAACTTTCTCTCCGGCTGGCCCGCCGCGGCCGGGCGCTCGGCCAGCGAGTTGACCGAGGAGTTGTTGCGCCGCGCCCTGGAGCTGGACCGCGGTGAGCCGACCGATGATATGAGCATCCTGACCATGGCTGTGCTTCCTCGCCCTGCGATGCTCAAGGTCCGCCGGCTCAGGGCCAGTCTGCCCTTCGAGACGCCGGTCGGTCCGGCGCCCGATGTGCGCGCCGCCGACGCTGATGAGGGTTGATGCCCGCGTATGAAACCGCCCTTCTCTCCCGGTCGACGCCCCTACCGCACGGCCCGCGAACGGGTGGCGGCCCGGCGCGCGGCGCGCGGCCAGGGCGCCCCCCGGCGCCGTCCGGGGCCGCTAGCGCTCCCCGGCGCGCTGCTCCTGCTGGTCGCGCTCCTCGCCGTGGGCCTCTGGAGCTGGATCGGGGGGACGCTGCGCGGCTTTCAGCAGGAGGATCCCCGGCAGTCTGCCACTCACACCGGCAGGCCGGCCCTTGACGCCGGGGCGCTGCCCCAGGGCCTCCGCGAGCCGTTCAACGTGCTGCTCATCGGCGTTGACCGCCGCCCCGACCCGGAGGAAGGCGCGCGCAGCGATACGCTCATCCTCGTTCACGTGAATCCCGCCGGCGGTTGGGCCGGGATGCTCTCCATTCCCCGCGACTCGGTGGTGCAGATCCCCGGTCTCGGTATGGCCAAGATCAACGCTGCCTATGCCTACGGCTACAACAACGCCGAAATGCTGTACGGCCCCGGCGTCGCTCCCGAGGCCGCCGGGGGCGCCCTGGCCGCCGAAAGCGTCGCCGGCTTCCTGAATACCGAGGTGGACTACATCGCCCAGGTGGATTTTCGCGGCTTCCAGCGCGTGGTGGACACCCTCGGCGGCATTCCGATTGACGTGGAGCGACCAATCTTCGACGCGGCCTATCCCTCTGAGGACTACGGCTACGAGCGCCTCTATATCCCCGCAGGCCTGCAAGTCATGAATGGCGACCTGGCCCTGCGCTACGCCCGCACGCGCCACGCCTCCAGTGATTTTGACCGCTCGCGGCGCCAGCAACAGGTGCTTCGCGCCATGCTGCACGAGGTGCGCGCCCGTGGTTTGCTCAGCCAGGCTGCCCTGCTGCCCGACCTCGTCCGCGATCTGCAGGAGAGTGTCAGCACGACCCTGCCGCTTGGCGACCTCGATACGCTGCGGGGCCTGGCTGCCCTGGCCCAGCGTCTGGATGCCGAGCGCATTCTCACCCTGAGCATCAACCCCAACGATGTGGGCATTGTCTGGGAGAGCGGTTCGGATATCTACTGGGACCCTGCCGACGTGGCTGCCCAGGTGGCGCGACTGTACGCCGGCCCCGTCGCCGAGGCCGAGCAGGCTCGCGTCCAGGTGCTCAACGGCGCCGGCGTGCCGGGGCTGGCGGGCCGGGTAACGGCGCACCTGTCGGCGCAGGGCTTCAGCATGGCGGCGGCAGGCGATGCCCCCGGGCCCTATGAACGTAGCCTGTTGATTGACTATCGCGGGCGCCCCGAGACCCTGCGCCGCCTGGCGACGATCCTTGGCCTTGACGCTGGTGATGTGTACAGCACTCCGCCGGGCGACTCGCCGCTGCCGGGTGAGGGGGCAGATCTGGTGCTCATTCTCGGGGCGAACTATCGGCCGGCGTGGGCGGGCGAGTGACACCTTGTGAGATTTTCGATTTCGGATTGTAGATTGCAGATTGCTGTGATGGTTGCGAATATTGCCATACTCTGGCTAGGACGGCAACCGCTCGAGGAACGCCAGCAGCGCCGCATTGAACGCCTCAGGCTGTTCCAGGTTGCTCAGGTGGCCCGCGCCGGGGATGCGCGCTAGCGTGGCATCAGGCAGCGCCGCTGCCATGCGCTCAGACTCGACGGGCGGCGTCAACCCGTCCTCCTCACCGACAATGATCAGCACCGGCACATCAATGCCGGGCAGGTCAGGGCTAGAGTCGGGCCGCGCGGCCATCCCCCGCAGCGCGCCGGCGATGCCATCGGGGCTGTTGGCGGTGATGAGCGCGCGCAACGTATCACGCACCGCCTGCGAGGCGCCCGGGGCCACCAGATTGGGGATCAGCTTGTCGGCAATCGCCCCCGCCCCCTGCTCCTCGGCCAGGCGCGCATTGACCTCGCGGGTTGCGCGTCCCTCCTCGCTATCGGCGCCAGCGCGCGTATCGGCCAGCACCAGGGCCGCTACCCTGTCGCGGTGACGGCGCCAGAAGGCGAAGGCAATGTACCCGCCCATCGAAAGGCCCGCCACCACCGCCCGCGACACACCCAGGTGCTCCAGCAGCGCCGCCGCATCATCGGCCAGCGTATCCATCGAATAGGGGCCCGGAGGCGCGTCGCTGCCGCCAAAGCCCCGCAGGTCGGGGGCGATCACCCGGTAGCGACTCCGCAGCGCCTCGATCTGCGGCTGCCACATCGCCGCGCTCAGCGGAAAGGCGTGTAGAAGCAGCACCACCGGCCCCGTCCCCACATCGTCGAACCGCACGCGGATTCCGTTGAGGTTGGCCTCCATACGATCCTCTCCTCGTCCTCATGATGTTGCTCTTCCAGCAGACGCCCCTGCCGCTGCGTCGCACATCAAATTATCCCGGGAGGGCGAAGCCCTCCCAAACCCTCCCCGCCGGGAAGGAAACGCTCCTCACGCGGGGTTCACTACCTCCGCCAGGGCAGCCATAAAGCCCTGATTC
>CAKZKA010000253.1 GCA_937120965.1 uncultured Chloroflexota bacterium | reverse complement strand
TGCGTCGGTACAACCGGCCTCCTCCACAGGCGGCCTTTCTCAGATCGTCGCAGCCCCTGCAACCCCCAAATGTTTTGGGTACGGGTATGCTCCCGCTCAGGGAGAGGCCTGCCCTGAGCGGAGCCGAAGGGGGGGCAGGGGGGTGAGGACCAGCAGCGCATCACAAAGCCATCCAGCGAAAAACCCTCCACTTGAGAGCTGCCCCCCTGGTCTCTACATCTGCTGTCAGGTGCGTTTACAGGGTAATCAAGCCCTGACGCGCGCCGATGCTGACGGCTTCGGTGCGCGAGGCGGCGCCGAGCTTGGCGAAAATCGAGGCGATGTGGAACTTTACCGTATGCTCGCTGATCTGGAGGCGCAGGGCGATCTGTTTGTTGGGCAGCCCCTCGCTCAACAAGGCTAACACCTCGGTCTCACGGGCCGTAAGTGGTTCGACCGGCGGCTCGGTGGCTACGCGCGGTCCGGCAAGGTGCTCGACCATGGCCCGGGGGAGGGCCACCATGCCCTGCGCGGCAGCGTTGACAGCGGCGCGCAGCTCCTCCGGGCTGGCATCGGGCGCGACCATCGCCCAGCCGGGGAGGGGCAGGGTCCGCAGCAGGCCCGGGAGACGCGCATCGTCGCTGAGGGCCACAACGGCGGCGCCCTCTTCGCCGGCAATGGCCCGCGCCGCCGCGCCGGGGTCATCACCGGCAACCAGCACGACATCGGCCAGGCTGCTCAACGAAGGGGCGGGGGCCATACCAATCACTTCAATCCCCTCGCCTGTCAGCATCGCCTGCAGGCCAGCGCGTAGCGCTGGCGTCGGCGCGACAATGAAGACCGTGGTCATAGCGCTCGCTCCGCGCGCCCACCGAGGGTTACCTCAACCGTGAGCGGCGCGCCGGCGCGGAGGAGATCGAAGCGCAGCCGGTCGCCAGGATGGGCGCGGTCGAGGGCCTCGAGCAGCGTCTCCGTGGCGCGCAGGGGGGCGCCATCGAGCGCCAGCAGCAGGTCTCCGCTGCGCAGCCCGGCGCGCTCGGCCGGCCCGCCCGGCGCAACATGCGCCACCAGTAGCCCCGCCGATCCGAGGCTGGCCGCTGCTGCCCGCGCCGGCTTGACGGGCGCTACCCCCAGCCCCAGGAACACAGCTCGCCGGGGGAGCTGCCGGACCCAGGCCGCGGCGACATGGCTGGGGATGGCTACCGACAGGTCGCCACCGAAGATCATGGCGTTGACGCCCACTACCTGACCACGGGCGTTGAGCAGCGGTCCGCCGGAGTTGCCGGGGGCCAGGCGCACGTCGGAGCGCACGTAGCTGGCCGCTTGCTCGCCGGGGCCTGCGGGCAGGTCGCCAACAGCGCTGACGATGCCCGCGGTGACCACGCCCCGCTGGCCCCAGGGGTTGCCCACGGCGAGGACCAGCTCGCCCACGCGCAGGCGGGTCGAGTCCCCCAGGGGGGCGGGCGGCAGATTGGCGCCCTCCACGTTGAGCAGAGCCAGGTCGAGGCGCGGGTTCCCGGCGATCAACTGCGCCGGGTACATCCGGTCGTCGGCTGTGAGCACTTCCACACGCGGGCCGACTCCGGCAACAACGTGGAAGTTGGTCATCACCGTCGCCCCATCGCCCCAGGCAATGCCCGAACCGCCACCTCGCCCGCGACCGCGCACCTGCACCACACTGGGGCGCACCCGCTCCGCAACTTCAGCCGTAGCCAATCCTAACAGCCCCGCCGGGGCAGTTGGTTCAAGTCCTGTTGTCATAGGCCAGATTTCCTGTTCTGATGTAAACATACGGGGAAACCGGGTTTTCCCCCCCTCCCTGCAGGGAGGCGCCCGGTTCCCTCCCCCAGCGGGGGAGAGCCAGGGAGGGGGCGGCCCTCCCAGGAAACAACCCGCCCGCGGGAGGGTTTGGGAGGGCGAAGCCCTCCCAGGAAAAATCCATGTTCATCTTGTCGTTGTGCGGCGCAGCCGCATAGACGGCTGATGTGAACGTACGGGGAACCCGGGGTTCCCCATGCCCCTGCCGGTGGGGGCGCCAGCCGCTCCCAACCGCGGTTGGGAGATTGGGAAACCGGGGTTCCCCATCTCCCAACTGCGGGGGTGCCAGCCGCTCCCAACCGCAGTTGGGACATGGGGAAACCGGGGTTCTCCATGCCCCTCTCTGAGGGGAGGGTTTGGGTGCGTTGTGCGGCGCAGCCGCACGGACGGCTGATACGAACAGAGGGAAGCCCGGGGTTTCCCTCTGTGGAGGTGTAGAGCTGTAGAGGTGGAAAACATATCCCTGCGTTCACCTCCACACCTCCACACGCTCCTACCGATGCCCCACAGTCACCTGCAGCGAGACGAGACTGCCGCCACGGATCACCTGGACCGGCACGGTCCTTCCGACACGCTCGCCAGTAAGGAGAGCCTGGAGATCATCGGTGTCGGTGAGCACGCGCCCATCGAAGGCGGTCAACACATCGCCGATCAGCAGGCCGCCCTTTGCGGCCGGGCTGCCCGGCTCCACGCGCACCACAAGCAGGCCGCGGGTCTGCGTCAGGCCAGCGCGCTGCCCTTCGGGGATCTCCACCGGCTGGCTGCTGATTCCGAGAAAGCCGCGCCGCATAGATCCGCCGGCAGCGATGGTGTCGGCGATACGGATCGCCAGAGCGGCAGGCACCCCCAGGGCGATGCCCATAACGATGCCGGTGGTCAGCAGGCCCGCGATCTGGCCAGAGGCCTCTACCAGCGCGCCGCCCGAAAATCCGGGGTAGGGAATGGCATCGGTCTGGAAGAACTGCTCGAGCATAGCGCCGCGGCGGGTGCGTAGCGGCCCGCCCACGGCGCTGACGACCCCGAAGGAGGCCATCGGTCCCGCGCCGGGGCGACCGACCGCCAGCACAATCTGGCCAACGCGCGGCGGCGCGCTGGCGAACGCTGCCGGGGTAAGGTCCAGCCCGGCTACCCGCAGCACCGCCAGATCGCTGGCCGGGTCACGTCCGACCAGCCGTGCCGCCAGTTCGCGCCCATCGGGTGTGACCACGCTCAGGTCGTCATCGCGTTCCAGCACGTGATCAGCCGTGAGCACGCGCTCGGTGGCCTGCACAATGCCGCTGGCCGGCCCGCGCGCCCGCCCCCGCACCTGCACCATCGCCGCGGCGGCCCGCTCTACCGCGTCAGCCATCTGCGTAGACATCGCGCCGAGTAACTCGGCCGCGTTCATATTCGTCATGGGTCTCTCCCTTCGGGAAGCCTGTCTTGCGTTTCCAGACACAGTATACGGTCTTCTTCACGAGCCTGGCTATCGGTGAGCGGACCAGGGGCTACCTGGAAAAACGGCCAGGGACCCCCGCATCGGGGGGCGTGGGGAAGCCGGGTTTACCCCCCACCCCTCCCTGACGGGAGGGTTTGAAGCGTTCCGTCCCCCAGCCTCCAACTGTTCAAAGGCGGACAGAACAATCGAATGTTCAATGCGGTAGCAAGCTCTGGCCCGCGGGAAGCCCCTCACCTCGGGGGCAACACAGCGTCTGCATCGTATCATTATGCGGCGCAGCCGCATACGAATCTGCCGAAATTGCCGGATGCGCCCTGAAACGGGGCGCAATATGCTATACTCAATGCAACGCAAACTCGATGGTGCCCGCAAGACGCCGCCTCCCAACAGTTGAGGACAGTCGTCCCCCACGCGCGCGGCAGCCTGGACAGCCGTCGCACCACCGAAGTGGGCAAGAGGCCCGTGAACAACGCTCGCCTGAGCGCCCCGGCGCGATGCCGCGGCGATGGCCGGCGTGTACCTGGTGGGTCAGTTTAGATAGTCGGCGCATCGGAGTCCCCCCCTGTGGCCCCCTGCTTGCATGCAAGCGAAACGGGGAGCGCGCAACGCAGTGTTGCCGGAAGGGCGTCCCTTCGCATCGTAGCGCCGGTCAGGCCAGGTGACCCACCACAAGCATCAGAGGAAGGTTGAACGTGAGCGCAGAACGTCTACAGAAAGTCCTCGCCAGCGCGGGTATCGCCTCCCGCCGGGACTGCGAGGCATTGATCGCGGCGGGCCGGGTAACCGTGAATGGCCGGGTCGTGTTGGAGCCAGGGTTACGAGTTGACCCGGAGCAGGATGTCATTCAGCTCGATGGCGAGGTGGTGCGTCGGCCGGTTGAGCGCACCTATATTATGCTGCACAAGCCGGTAGGGTACGTCTCGACGGTGGATGATCCCCAGGGTCGTCCGACAGTGCTGGATCTGGTTGACGTGCCGACGCGCATCTTTCCAGTTGGGCGGCTGGACGTGGATAGTGAGGGGCTGATCATCCTGACCGATGACGGCGAATTGACCCACTATCTGACTCATCCGAAGTTCGAGGTTGAGAAAGAATACCGGGTGCTGCTTGATCGTCCGCTGGACAGCGAAGCCCTGCGGCAGTGGCGCGCCGGGGTGTTGCTGAACGGCGAACTGACGGCGCCCGCCTGGGTCGAGCTGATCGAGACGGCCCGGGAGGGGCCCTGGTACCGCGTAGTGCTACGCGAGGGACGCAAGCGGCAGATTCGCGAAGTGGCAAAGCAACTGGGCTACGAGGTGCACCGCCTGATCCGCGTTCGCGAGGGAGACATTGCCCTGGGTGATCTGCCGCTGCGTGAGTGGCGCCCGCTGACGCCAGAAGAGGTTGCCAGGCTCCGCAGCCATGTGCCGGCGGCGCAACCACGGCGCGACGAGGGGGTAGCACCCGAAGGAGCCGTGGCCGGTATAGCTGCGGGCGCCGGCATTGCTGTGGGAGCGCGCGCCGCCCGTGAGCGCCCCCCGCGCCGCGAGGGCGGCTACCGCGAGGAGCGCCCGCCCCGGCGCTACGAGGAGCGGCCCCCCCGGCGCGAGGGCGGCTACCGCGAGGAGCGGCCCCCGCGCTACGAGGAGCGGCCGCCCCGGCGCGAGGGCGGCTACCGCGAGGAGCGGCCCCCCCGGCGCTACGAGGAACGGCCGCCCCGGCGCGAGGGCGGCTACCGCGAGGAGCGGCCCCCGCGCTACGAAGAGCGGCCTCCCCGGCGCGAGGGCGGCTACCGCGAGGAGCGGCCCCCGCGCTACGAGGAACGGCCTCCCCGGCGCGAGGGCGGCTACCGCGAGGAGCGGCCCCCCCGGCGGTACGAGGAACGGCCCCCCCGGCGCGAGGGCGGCTACCGCGAGGAGCGGCCCCCGCGCTACGAAGAGCGGCCCCCCCGGCGCGAGGGCGGCTACCGCGAGGAGCGGCCCCCCCGGCGCGAGGGTGGCTACCGCGAGGAGCGCCTGGAAGAGCGCCCGCTGGCCGAAGCAGCAGCGGTTGCTGAGCATTCGATGACAGAGCAACCACGAGCGACAAAAGTCGCTCCGGGAGCGCGCCGGGGTCGGGGGCGGTTCGGGAAGCGTCCTGGTGGGCAGACGCCTTTCCGCACGCGCCCACGTCTGTCCGAGCGGGAGCCGGAAGGGTCGTAGCCGGCCCGGTAGCGCATCCGGTACACCCTGGAAGAAACAGGGCC
Organism: uncultured Chloroflexota bacterium; assembly: GCA_937120965.1. Taxonomy (GTDB): domain Bacteria; phylum Chloroflexota; class Chloroflexia; order Chloroflexales; family Chloroflexaceae; genus JACAEO01. The sequence continues at coordinate 12,525 of CAKZKA010000253.1, read as the reverse complement.
TGATGTGAACATAGCCCGCCCGCGGGAGGGTTTGGGAGGGCGTAGCCCTTCAACGGGTTTCACCTGCTCCGGGATAGGCTTCCTGGGACGCCGAGGGAAAATGGGCCAACGAATGGGAAACGAATAAACGAATGCGCGCGGCGTGGCTGACTCTGAGGTGAACATAGCCTGCGCGCGGGAGGGTTTGGGCGTAGAGGCGCGGCGGCGCCGCGCCCCTGCCCCCTCCCAGGAACCAACCCGCCAGCGGGGAGGGTTTGGGAGGGCGTAGCCATTCCAGGAAAAACTCATGTTCATCTTGTCGTTGTGCGGCGCAGCCGCATACTCTGACAAGATGAAGGAAAGTTTTTAGTAGCGCGCAGAAGTTCCGAGGCGACCGAGGAGCGAAGGCCTCTCGCCCGCGCAGGCGCCCGATGGCATCGATATTCCTGGGAGGGCGTAGCCCTCCCACTGAAACCCGGTCTCACTGCACGATCAACGTACCCTGCATCAGCGGGTAATGCCCGGGCACCGTGCAGATGTAAAGATACGTGCCTGCGGCAGGCGCCGTGAAGGTGATCGAAGCCGAGGCCTCGGGTTCGACCACACCCGTATGGGCAATGATGTTCGACTGGTCCTCCGGCAGGTACTCCTTTTCAAGTCCGGCTACCAGGCCATCGTTGGCGATCTGCGATGCCACTGTCTCGCCGCCCTTTACCAGTACCCAGTTGTGCTGCTGAGCAACCGAGTTGTTCTTGAACTCCAGGGTAACCTGCTGGCCGGCTTTGACGGTCAACTCCTTCTTGTCGAATGCCAGATTTTCGCCATCAGAGCCGATCTGAATCGTGACCGGTTCGGGAGTGCCTGTAGCGCCGCCAGTCTGGCCGCCGCCGGTCTGGCCGCCGCCGGTCTGGCCGCCGCCGCCGCACGCCGCCAGCAGCAGCGAGATCCCCAGGACGAGCACGAGCGCGAGCATTCGCAGTTTCATCAGGACCTTCCTTTTGTGTTGTGACCCCTGGTGCAATTCGTCACAAATCTAACACCATTCTGAAAATTGTCAAGTGCAGGTTCCCGGGTCCTGGGAGGGCGTAGAGGCGCGGCGCCGCCGCGCCTCTACGCCCAAATCCTCCCTGCGCGCGGGCTATGTTCACCTCAGATGCATTACCTAGCCTGAGCTGCCAGCGCTACTCGATGTCGTTACGCCACGCTTGAGGCTTTGCAGCAGCACCCTGCCAGGGCCGGTCAATCGGGTCATAAACACGCCTTCACCGCCAAACAGGGCCCGCCCGATGCTGCCAACCGTCTGAATGGCGTAATCAACCGTATCGGCAAAAGCCGCCAGATTGCCCGTGCTGATGACCAGTGGTTCGCCCTGGCCCAGGTTGCACTGCTCAAAATCGCCGCTTCCATGGAGCAGCACGGTGCCCCGGCCGGCGATGCGCTGCAAAAACAGGCCCGCCCCTCCAAAGAAGGCCGCGCCTGCGCGTCGCGCAATAATTACCGAAATATCCACTTCCTCGCCCCAGGCCGCCAGAAACGAGCCACGGGTGGCGATCACCGGCCCATCGGCCAGGTTCCACGTCGCGATATGACCGGGAGCATTTGAAGCGATCAGTGCAAATTGCCCCGCCCCCTGAGCCTCCGCGTAGGTCAGAGCCGCTCCTTCCCCCGCAAGGGTGCGTCGAACCGCGCCACCCAGACCGCCCGGCACGCGCAGTCGCCATTGCACGCCATCGGAATAGGCCATGAGTGCGCCTTTACTCAGCCATACACTCTCCCCCGACCCAAACTCCAGCCGCGCAAACTGTGCAATCTCTCCGGCAATGGTATACTGCATCGCTGTTCCTCGCGTGTGCCTCAGCACCTGCACTGAGGTATACATAGGGGAAGCCGGGTTTCCCCAACCCCCTGCCCCTGGATAACGTTGATGCCGCGATTATTGAGAGCCGCCCATGCAGCGCCTGCTGACCGATATCGCCGGCCCGTTTTTCGAGCCAGACCAGCCCTTCCGCAATTGCTCGGCCCTGCCATATTACCAGCTTGACCAGCCGCAGTGGCCCTATGTCGATCGGGATCGGCTCAAGCGGGGCCTGACCCGCGCCGAACGCTACCTGGCAACGGTCGCTGCGCAGGGCTATACCGGGATTGTACTCGACAACCTGGCCCATCTGATCACGTTCGACGCAGCTCCGGAGCAGATCTACGCGCCCGACGATCCATGCCGGCAACGGGCGCTGGTCTACAGCGCTGCCTTCGCGCGGCTCTTCGAACACGCCGCCGGGTGCGGGATGGAGATCTTCGTTACCAGCGACATGCAGTGGGCCACACCAGCCATACGTCGCTACGTCGGACGCCTGGAGCCGGGTAATGCGCGTCTTGCGGCTGTCAACCGCTGGGCGTTGGAGGAGTTGTTCACCCGCTTCTCCGCCGTTGCAGGTCTCTTCGTGCGTGTTGGTGAGGCGGGCGGCGCCCACAACCAGGGCGCCGAGTACACCGGCCATCTGCTCTACCGCACCTCCAACGCGCTGCGCTGGCTTCTTGACACGCTCCTACCCGTGTGCGAGCATTATCGGCGGCTGCTGGTCGTGCGCACCTGGAGCATCGGCATTGGCGAACTGGGAGATATGCTCTGGTCGCGCGAGCGGTACCGCAACGTCTTCGACGCTTACCGGTCGCCGCACCTGCTCACGTCAATCAAGCATGGCCCGTCGGACTTCTTCCGGCACCTGCCGTTGAATGCAACCCTGGGCCTCCCGGGGCCAGCGCAACTGGTGGAGCTGCAAACCCGGCGCGAGTACGAACTGTTTGGCATGGCGCCCGCTGGCGTCGCGAAGCTCCACGGCGAGACGCTGGCGGCGATGCGCCGCCTTGAGAGCGTCGCCGGCGCGTGGGTCTGGAACGGTTCAGGGGGTTGGGGCGGGGGACAGGCCGCCCTGGGTCAGGATGGTTGGAGCCTGTGGACAGAGTTGAGCAGTGCCGTGACCGCTGCCCTTGCCAGGCGCGCCCCTGCCGATATGGCGGCGTTCACGCGCGCGTGGTGCCTGGCGCGCTTCGCGGGTCAGGGCGACAATGCGACGATACGCGCCTTTGCCGAGGCGGTCGCGGCAGTATACCTGGACTCCGAGGAGGTGATCGAGGACGGCTGGTACTGTGGGCCGTTGCGGGGCGAGTTGCCGCGGATCGGGGGTGTGGTGCTGCCCACCTTGCTGTGGATCTGGTGGCTGCGACCGACCGGAGCGCCGGTGATGTGGGCCTTTCTCGCCGCGAACGTGCCCGACATTCCCACCTGCCTGGAGCGCAGCCGCAGCGCCCTGACGCGCCTGGAGCAACACCACGCGCGCCTGGCGGCTCTGGCGCCCCGGGGATGCGCCGAGGCCGCAGTCGTGGTAGAGAGCGTGCGTTACCTGCGCGACTGCCTGGAGGTGGCCCTGGCCCTGCGTGAAACGCTCCTGCCGGCTTTCGCGGCCGCTCACGCCGCCGACCGGGCAGGCTGGCGCGTAGCCCTGAAAGCTCTCCCTGCCACGCTGGACACCCTGGCACGGCACCAGGCAACCTGGGACGGGCGGAGTGACTTTCCGGCGCTGGAACTGGAGGAAATCGCGGCCTATCTGACCCGGTTGCGGAACGCTCCCGCAGTGAGCTGGCAGCAAGCCCGGCTGGCCTGCGCGCTTACCCGGCAACTGGCCCGGGGCTGGCCTCAGGGTTCGCACCTGCGCATTGTGGGTGCAGGGGTCGTGGCCCTGATCACGATTGGCCTGTGGCGACGCCCGCGCGTCTGGCCGGCGCTGGCGGGCGTCGTGGTGGCCGGCGCGCTGGCCGCGCCCTTCCGTCGCCCGGCGCTCCGCGCCGCCCTGCCCTGGCTCAGCCGGCGCTTCTTTTTGTTGCCATCGATCTTTTTTGAGGCTGGACCATCGTGTGCCGAATGGGCGGGGTGACCCGCTCTCTCGGGTGATTTATACCATTTTGGATTTTAGATTTTGGATTGTGGATTGCCACGCTGGGCAGCATAACGCCTGAAACCGCTTCAAGCAATGCGGTATCATCAACGGTAATTGGTATTAAACGGTGCGGAGGGCCCGCCACCCTCCTGCTCACGAGCTTTGTTTAGACCCAGTGGATGCGCGGCCTGCGGCGGGTAAGGACGCGCTCGTAGTGGCCCAGCAGCTCATCCATCACCCGGGTCCAGGAGCGCCGTTCGGCGGCGGCGCGGCCCGCAGCGCCCATGGCTCGAATGCGGTCGGGCGCCTGCAATACCTCGCGAACCTGGCCGCACAGGTCAGTGACATTGCCGGGAGCAAACAACGCCCCGGTTTCGCCCGGACGCACCAGATCGATCGCCCCGCCAGCGCGGGCGGCGACCACCGGCAACCCCGAGGCCATCGCCTCCTGGATCACCTGGCCGAAGGTCTCAGTGTCGGAAGGAAAGACAAACAGATCGGCGCTGGCATAGGCCGTCGCCAGCTCGTCGCCACGGAGATAGCCCGTGAAATGAACAGGCGCGCCGGCCAGGCGTCGTTCAAGGGCAGGCCGTGCCGGTCCATCGCCGACCAGCACCAGGCGGGTGTTTGTGAGGTGCGGCAGGGCTTCGGCCAGCAGCTCGAGGCGCTTCTCCGGCGCCAGGCGCCCCACATACAGCAGCACGCGCTCATCGGGGCGCGCGCCGACCGTGGCGCGCCAGGCTTCGCTACGTCGCCCGGGGTGAAAGCGTTCGGTGTCCACGCCGCGCCCCCAGAGCCGCAGGCGGCGAAAGCCACGGGCGCGCAGGTCGGCAATGGTCGCCGACGAGGGGCAGAGGGTCAGCACACAGCTATTGTGTACCCAGCGCAGGTAGGTGTAGGCAAGGTCACGCAGAAAACCCAGGCCGTAATGGGCGCTGTAGGCTGGGAAATCGGTGTGATAGGCGCCTACTAGCGGCGCGCCGAGCCGACGGGCGGCGTGCCGTCCGGCCACGCCAAGGGCCATGGTTCCGGCAAGATGCACCAGGTCGGGGCGAAAGCGTCGCAGGCGCGCCGTGATGCCCGGCTGGGGCGGGGTGATGCGCAGCTCCGGGTAGGCTGGCAGCGGCACGCCGCGCATGGGCACAATCTCTGCTCCGGCGTATTCGGGCGGCGCGCCTTCGGGCGCCAGCAACAGGGCCTCGTGCCCCCGGTTGCGAAGATGCTCAAGCAAACGGCAGAGGGTGGTCACAACGCCGTTCACGTTTGGCAGAAAGGTCTCGGTGATGAGTGCTATGCGCACCAGCCGCTCCTGACCGTGACAGGCGCGGTCTCAGGCGCCTATGCGGCTGCGCCGCACCCTGCCAGGATGAACACTGGTTTTTTCCTGGGAGGGCTACGTCCTCCCAAACCCTTCCTGAGGAGAGGGACTTGGAGAAACCCGGTTTCCCCGTATGTTCACGTTACGAGGAAGATAAGATGATTAATAACAGTATGCCTCGCAAAGGTTGTGAGCCAGCGATGGAAGTATTAACTGATGACTAAGCTTCAGTCAACGTTTGATTGCGAAGGGCACCGTGCGCGGGGAAGGTCCGGGCGAGGAGGGCCAGCGGCCCGTGCTGGAGGCAGGGGAGCGTGCAGGGCTGAGGTGAAAATAGCCCCCCGCGGGAGGGTTTGGGAGGGTGAAGCCCTCCCGGGAAACAACCCGCCAGCGGCGAGGGTTTGGGAGGGCTACGCCCTCTCGGGAACAAATATGTTCGTTCTGGTGTTGCGCGGCGCAGCCGCATGGATGACTGATGTGAGACCGTTCTCAGTCCAATTTCAGCCGCTATCGCGTTTTTGTGTAACTATCCTGTGGTATAGTAGGAATCAAATCTGGACTATTGGTGTGGAGACCAGGAGGTATGCCCCCTTTACCCCGGCGCCTCGTTATCAGCGCCTTTCTGCTCATCAGCCTGATAGTGGCGGCCACGATGCTGCGTCTCGCCCTGGAATGGCGACAGGCTCTCGCGGACATTGACTCCATGATCGTCACTCCTGCTGCCATTACACTGCCCGACACCCTGGCCGATCGTCTGGACGATCCCCTCCCGTCGGACAGCGACGCTGGCAGCCCCGGACAGGCCGCCCCGGGGTCATTCCAGGCAACCGTTCCAGGGCCTGGCGCCCCTGCACCAGAATCCGAGAACGCCCTGCAACTTAATCAGGCGACGTTGAATATTCTGCTGCTTGGCACTGATGCACGAGCCAGCGACACCGGCCCACCGCGAACCGATGCGCTGGTGCTGGTACGCATCGAACGCGATAGCGGGCGCGTCAGTATGCTCTCCATCCCCCGTGACCTGTGGGTGAGCTACCCCGGCGGTGGCGAGGGCCGGATCAACGCCGCCTATGCCCGCGGCGAAGTCCGTTTCGGGCCGGGCGGCGGCGCGAGCCTGGCCAAGGCCACCGTCAGCCGCTTACTCGGCGTCAGAGTTGACAACTTCGTGTTGATCAACTTTCAGGGCTTCGAGACGCTGATCGATCAGCTCGGTGGCATCAGGGTGGACGTGCCCGAGGCGATCTACGATCCGGCCTACCCTACCGAAGACTACGGGACCATCGAGGTGCGCTTCCGCCCCGGGCAGCAGGTGTTCGACGGCAAACGCGCCCTGATCTACGCCCGAACCCGCCACGCCGACAGCGACTTCGGCCGCAACCAGCGCCAGCAACTGGTGTTGATGGCCATCTTTGAGCGCATTCGCGAGCGCGGCCTGCTGCAACAGCTTACCAGCCTTGATGACTACACCCGCGCCCTGCGCGGTTATGTCAAAACCGATCTGAGCCGCTCGCAGATGCTGGCCATCGCCAGCTTCGCCCGCAATGTGGACGGCGACAGTGTGCTGCGCTATGCGATCGATTCGCGCACGATTGTTGACCTGCGCGAGCCGGCCACATTCGCCGCTGACCCAGCGGCCCTCAAGCGGCTTGTCGGCCAGTTTACGGGGCAGGCGGTCTCCACCGCTGGCGGCCAGTAATACCATTTTGGATTTTAGATTTTGGATTGTGGATTGCCACGCTGGGCAGCACAACGCCTGAAATCGCTTCAGGCAATGCGGCATCATCAACGGTAATTGGTATAATCCCGGCGGCGCCTGTTGATACCGCTGCGGGAGCCACATAGAGCTTCTCCTGGGAGGGCATAGCCCTCCCAAACCCTCCCGCTGGAGAGGGCTTGCCGCCCCATGGACGGGGGTATAGGGAAACCCGGTTTCTCCATATGTTTACCTCAGTCATCCACGCTGTTTTACCGCGCCCTGTCCGCATAAAACATGTAGGAGCGCAGCGGCGCTGTACCCCTACTTGCAAACCCTCCCTAACCCTCCCTATCAGGATGAGGCGCAGCCAACGTTCGTGGCTGGCCGCCTGGCCAGCACCTCCAGCAATGTGCGCGTGCGTAGTCGCGATGCGCCGCAGCGTGACGCCGCCAGCCAGCAGTACGTCCGGCGTCAGGAGGATCAGGCGCTGGCGGGCCGCCCACGGCAGGTCCGCCACACTGTCCGTGAGCAGGGTCTCGACAGCGTCCGTAAGGCGCGTTATGCTAGGGATCGGGATGGCTCCTGCTACGAGCGTGTGTGATACGTTCAACATAGAAGGTTCCATCCCTGTTGTTATCCTCACAGCCTGGTGTTGCAAACACCTGTGCTGTCCGCCCCCGGACCTTCCTCGCCGGGGGAGGCAACCAGGCTCCTCCCCCAACGGAGGGAGGCAGAACGCTGCGAACGGTGAATCTCCTGCGAACCTTGCCTTAGCTTGCTGCCACTAGAGGAGGATGGAATGTTCGGTGGCCCATCGTCCACTAACATAGGCGAACTGGTGATCTTTCTGGTGGGGCTGACGTTTCTCCTGGCGGGCTTCTGGTTGTTTTTCCGAACACTGGCGTTTCTCGGCGTTGCCAAACAGACCACTGGTAACGTAGTGGATGTGGAGGAGCGCGTGTCTGAGGATCCCGACACAGTAGGTCGAGTTCAAGAGTATTATTACGCGATCATCGAATTTACAACTGCTGACGGAGCGACGGTGCGGGCAAAAAGTCAGATCGGACACGGTCGGCCGCCTCGGATCGGTGATACGGTGTCAATTCTGTATGACCCCCGGCGACCTGAAGATATCCGCGAAGCCACGTTTACGGGCACATGGCTCTTTCCGTCTTTAACCATCGGTATTGGCGGTCTGGCTACGTTGATCGGCGTGCTGCTCTTGCTCTCATGAGGTAAACTTACGGGAAACCGGGTTTCCCCGCCTCGCTTCGTGACGGATGGCTTGGAAGGGCTACACCCTCCCAGGAAAAAACTCATTTTTATCGTGTCAGCGTATGGTTGTTGCTGCATCGCAGATAGGTCAAGCATAACAACATGAACGACACCGTCCAGAGCGGCGCGGCTGCGCGAGGCATCCTGTCAGCGGCGCTGCTGATCGCGGCGGGGAATATTCTCAGCCGACTGGTCGGCTTCGTTCGCGAACCGATTATCGCTTACTACTTCGGTCGCGGCGTGGCCGTAGATGCCTTTCAGATCGCCTGGACGGCGCCCAGCACGATCTACGATATGCTGATCGCCGGGGCCGTAAGCGCCGCGCTGGTGCCGGTGTTCTCGGAGTACGCTGAGGGTGACCGCGACGAGTTCTGGCGAGTTGTCTCGGGCATTCTGACGCTGGCCCTCGCCGCGCTGACGGCCGTTGTTGCCCTGGCGTTGTGGCAGGCGCCCCTGATTGTGGCTGTGCTCACGCGCCCGCAAGAGGGCGCTCTGCGCGATCTGGCCGTGCCGTTGCTGTGCCTGCTGATGCCGGCGGTGCTGCTGATGGGCGTCTCGGGGCTGGCCACTGCGGTGCTCCATGCCCAGCGACGCTTCCTGCTGCCGGCCTTCGTCATGGTCGCATTTAACCTGGGAATCGTGCTGGGAGTGGTGACGCTCCACGAGCAGTTGGGCGTCAGCAGTCTGGCTGTGGGCGCCCTGATCGGCGCGCTGGCCCAGGTGGCGCTACAACTCCCCGGGCTGCGCGGAGCGCGCCTGCAACCTGGCCTGGGCATCGGGCACCCCGCGGTGCGGCGGATTATGCGCCTGTACGCTCCGGTGGCCCTGGGGATCGGCTTTTCGATTGTCGGCACTTTGCTCGACCGCTGGCTGGCTTCGGGCTTCGAGGGCGCCCTCAGCACCATGCGCTACGCCACGACGCTGATCCAGTTCCCCCTGGGCCTGGTGGCCTCGGCGGTGGCGCTGGCCGTGCTGCCGACCCTGTCGCGCCAGAGCGCCGCGGCTGCCGAGGCCGAGTTTCAGAGCACGCTGGCCATGGGGTTGAAGGTCGTGTTGCTGTTGATCCTGCCGGCAACGGCGGGCCTGGCGGCCCTGGCAGTGCCGATCACCGGTCTGGTCTTTGAACGGGGCGCCTTTGGCCCCGCCGACACGACCATCACCGCCGTGGCCCTGTTGCTCTACCTGCCCGGGCTGCCCGCCGCCGCGCTGGATCAGGTGCTGATTTTCGCCTTCTACGCCCGCAAGAACACCCTCACGCCGAACCTGATCCAGGGCGCGGCCATTCTCTGCTACCTGCTGGCGGCCCTGCCCCTGCTCTGGTTCACCCAACTGGGCTTTCTGGCTCTGGTGATTGGTAATTCGGCGCAGTGGATCGGCCATGCTCTGATCACCTTTGCGCTGCTCAACCGCGCAACGCCGCTGCGCGGGCAGCGCCTGGGCGAAGCGGCGCTCAAAGGGTTGCTGGCCAGCGCCCTGATGGCCGCAGCGGTCGCCGGGCTTGCCGCGGCCCTCGCTGATGCGCCGGTGGTCGTCGTCGTGGCCCTCGCCGGAGGCGCCGGGATGTTGCTCTACCTGGCGGTGAGCGCCGCGCTGCGCGTCGAGGCCCTGGGCTTCTTTCTTGCCGCTGTGCGGGCGCGTTTCTCACTGCTACCGTGATCCCGCCGCGGGTGTGGCCGGGCTTCGCCCACCCACGCCTCCCTGCGTTTAAGGGCGGACAGACCATCTGAGCCAACGTGGCGTATACCGCCCTGGAACACCCCCACGCGCGGCTCTGGTCTCCCCGCTTCGACAGGCTCAGCGCAGGCTCTCCAGCGAAGCTGGAGAGGCCCGCCCCTTCGGGCTGAGCCTCAGGGCGAAGCCTGAGCCTGTCGAAGGGGGCCGGGGGTGAGGATCAACCAGCGCATCCCCACGCCATAACGCCCGTCGGCGCCCATACGTTCTGTCCGCCCTTAAACCCTGCCAGGGGAGCTTTCAGGTGTAGAGTTTCTGCGGATGTTGTCCTGATGCGCTGCTGGTCCTCCACTCCAGCTCTGCCAGGGCGGGGGGCAGGTCCTCCCCCTCTTTCCGTCCAGCCTATGCATTGCCCACAACGTTGCCGATGGCTTCCTAATGCGGTACTAAGAAGAGATCCGGCTCCTGCGGCCCGCCCGGCGTTCCCCCCGGTCGCGCTACGCCGCCAGCCGGTCGGCCAGGTCCTCCATACGCTGCAGAAAGCGCGCGACAAATGTCGTCGCGTCGAAGCGTTCCACCAGACGCACGTTCGGCGCGCGCCCGCTCCTGCCGCCAGAGTCGCCTACCGTCTTGCCCAGGGTTAGCTCGCTGGCCAGCTCCACCTCCACGTAAAGGTCGCGCATCTGCGCCAGATCCGGCCACCATGCCAGCGCCAGAGCCGCCGGGTCGTTAATCGAGCAGCCCGCCCAGCCAAACTCCCGCTGATGAAACTCAATGTAGTAGCGCGTCGCCTCGGCAATAAAGCGGGGAATCGGGCCGCCCCGCGCCAGTAACCGCTCCACGTCGGCCAGGGTCAGACGCACGTCGCGAGTGATGTCCCACGGCATAATCGTCAGCGGCATGCCACTGGAAAGGACGATCTGGGCGGCGTGGGGGTCGGCATAGACGTTGAACTCGGCCAGGGGGGTGATGTTGCCCTCGGCCCGGAAGGCCCCGCCCATGAAAATACACTCGCGGACCGCCCGGGCAAGACGCGGCTCCTTGCGCAGGGCCAGGGCCACGTTGGTCAGCGGCCCCACCGCCACCAGCGTCACCTCGCCCGGCGCGGCCATAATCTCGCGGATCAGCAGTTCCACTGCGTGCTCCTCTACCGCCTGTGCGGCGCCCCGCGGCAAACGGGCATAGCCGAGGCCGCTCGTCCCGTGGGTGTCGTGCGCGGTGACCGGTGGGCGCAGCAGGGGCCGGTCACAGCCCGCTGCAACCACCAGGTCGGGCCGGCTGCCCAGTTCGGCCAGGGCGAGGGCATTGGTTACCGCCTCGGCCAGGGTACAATTGCCATGCACAATCGAAAGCGCAGCCAGGTCAACTTCGGGTGAGGCCAGGGCGAGAAGGATTGCCAGGGCGTCGTCAATGCCGGGGTCGGTATCGAGCACCACGCGACGGGGAGCAGGAAGGTTCATTGACGCCTCGTCTTCTAGAGTATACGCTTGCGCGCGTACTATAGCATATGCCGGGTGGTGCGCCCGGCACGTAGAGGCGCAGCGCCGCTATGCCTCTCCTCCCCAATCCTCCCCACCGGGAGGGTTCATAGGCGGACAGAACATCCGAGCCAACGCGGCCTGTACCGCATTGGAACGCCCCCGCGCGCGGCGCTGGGCCAGGGTGAGGACCAACCAGCGCCTCCCCACGCCATCACGCCCGTCGGCGCCCATACGTTCTGTCCGCCCCTGAACCTGCCGGGAAGGGTGCGGGGAAACCGGCTTTCCCCGGGCGTCCGGGGTTCCTGCCGTGCGCCGGCTCGCGTTGACGCTCAGGCTGCGCCATGCCATAATGAAGCGGGAAAAGCGCTTTGCAGACGAGTAACCGATGCGCGCCTATCTAGATATCGAGACGACCTTCACCGGCGCGATCAGCGTTATCGGTATCTATCGCCCTGACCGCGGCGCCGTCCAGCTTGTTGGCGGCGGCGTTACCGACTTGAACCTGTACGGCGCCCTGGAAGGGGTTGCCACGCTTGTCACGTTCAACGGTAGCGGCTTCGATCTACCGGTGATCCGCAAACGCCTCCTGGCCGATCTGCGGGCCGAGTATGCCCACCGCGATCTGTTGCACATCTGTCGCCAGCGCGGGTTACGCGGCGGACTGAAGGTGGTAGAACAGCGCCTCGGCATTCATCGAGACACGGCGGGGATCAGCGGCTGGGATGCGCCACGCCTCTGGCAACAATACGAGGAGCACGGCGACCAGACAGCGCTGGAAGCGCTGCTGGCCTACAATTATGAAGATGTCATCAATCTCGCGGCGCTGGAGGCAATGCTCGACGGCAATGCGGTCGTCGCGCCGGCTCCCGGCATCCGCATCCTGATCCGGTAGGCGCTCGCGCGCGGGAGGGTGAGGGCTGCGCCCGGCTAACGTGAACATATGGGGAAACCGGGTTTCCCCAATCCCCTCCCTGCGGGGAGGCGCCCGGTTCCCTCCCCCGCTGGGGGAGGGCCAGGGAGGGGGCGGCCCTCCCAAAGACGCCCCATGTTCATCGCGGCGGTGTGCGCCCCGCGCATGGGGCCTGAGGTGAAAATATGGGGAAACCGGGTTTCCCCAATCCCCTCCCTGCGGGGAGGCGCCCGGTTCCCTCCCCCGCTGGGGGAGGGCCA
>CAKZKA010000252.1 GCA_937120965.1 uncultured Chloroflexota bacterium | reverse complement strand
ATGCAGCACCCGCCCCCCGCTCCCGATTCTCCCGATCGGCCACACCCAGACTAACTGTTTTGGGTACGGGTATGCCCTGAGCAGGAGAGGGGAGACTGGAGCCGTGCGACGCGGGGAAACCCGATTTCCCTGTTTCACCTCCACCGACCGGGAAAACTCCTCCCATTCATACGGATGGCTACAAACCCCACCCATGGCTATTTGACAAATCCTGTGCAACGCAACTATACTGGGCAATGGTAGGGGAGTAGCCGCTCGCGCCCCGCGAGACGCTGTGTCGTCATTACGAGGTTACGGCCTCCGGCGCGGCGAACGTGCATCAACCGTACGTCCGGCAAGACCACCACGACCTGTAGCGCCGTGGTGGTCTTTACGTTTGTCCACGGCATCGAAGCACACAGGAGGAACTGGAGTGGACCTGGTGACGATCGGGTTGATTATCGGTGGATTGGCGCTGCTGACAGTTGGGGGCGAATTACTGGTGCGCGGCGCGGCAGCGTTGGCGGCGCTGGTAGGGGTCAGCCCGCTGGTGATCGGGCTAACGGTGGTCTCTTTTGGCACCAGCGCGCCGGAACTGGCGGTAAGCGTGCAGGCCGGTCTGGGCGGCAACCCCGACATCGCCATCGGCAATGTGGTCGGCTCGAACATCTTCAACGTGCTCTTCGTCCTGGGGGCCTGCGCGCTGATTGCGCCGCTGATCGTTTCGGTGCAACTGGTGCGGCGCGAGGTGCCGATTATGATCGTCCTGGCCTTCTTGATGACCGGTCTGGTCCTCGATGGCCAGATTGGTCGTCTCGATGGCGCGCTGCTCTTCGGAATACTGGTTGCTTACACCGTCTGGTCGATTGTGAGCAGCCGCAAGGAGACCGAAGCGGCCAGACAGGAGTACGCCGAGGCCTTCGGGCCAGAGCAACTGGCGCCGAAGCGGGGCGTGGCGCCGCTGCTCAAACAACTGGCCCTGGTGATTGGCGGGTTGCTCATCCTGGTGCTCGGTTCGCGCTGGCTGGTGACCGGCGCGGTCAATCTGGCGCAGGCGCTGGGGGTCAGCGATGTGATCATTGGCCTGACCATCGTGGCCGCCGGCACCTCGCTGCCCGAGGTGGTGGCGTCGCTGGTAGCCACGCTGAAGAATGAGCGCGACATTGCGATTGGCAATGTGGTGGGGTCGAACATTTTCAATATTCTGGGCATTCTCGGCATTTCGGCGCTGGTTGTGCCGGGGGGTCTGCCGGTGGTAACTTCGGTACTGAACTTCGATCTGCCGGTGATGCTGGCGGTGATGGTGGCGTGTCTACCGGTGTTCTTTACCGGGATGAGCATCGCGCGCTGGGAGGGCGGCCTGTTCCTGG
>CAKZKA010000251.1 GCA_937120965.1 uncultured Chloroflexota bacterium | reverse complement strand
AGAAGATTGTGTCGGGGTATCCGTAGCCCGCCACGGATGACCCGCGGTAGCCCTCGGGGGCCCGCGCGACGATGTCGCGACCGGGGAGCAGACGCCCTTGCGGCGCAACCGCGCAACGCCAGAACGCAACCAATTTGTTCCTGGGAGCCCTCCCAACCCCTCCCGGTGGGGAGGGCTTGTCACCTCGTGGGCGGGGATATGGGGAAACCGGGTTTCCCCCTATGTTCAGGCATGCATCACACCGGACGGGTCGCCGTCGCCCACATGTTCAACCCCAATTCGAAGTAACCGAACCGCATCAGGGTGCGTGGAAAGCCCGCGCGCCCGAAGTACCAGCCCAGGATCGGCAGGGTATAGGCGTAGGCATGCTCCTCGATCTCTTCGCGGCTCACCAGGTTGATACGGGACATCGCTCGTAGCAAACCGTCGGACCAGGCCGCGGGCGTGGTAATAATCAGGGCGCCGCCGGGAACCAGAATGCGGTAGATTTCACTTAACAGGCTCTCGAGCTTCTCAGGGTCCAGATGCTCCACCACGGCGAGCATGGTCACAATGCTAAAGAATCGATCCGGAAACGGCAGTTGTGTGTCCTGGTTCAGATCACTATTATGCCAGTGAATATCGCCGGCAATTTCACCCTGTGGATTAACGCGATCGAGGGCAAACTTTTCGCGGAAGAAGGTGTGTGAAAGGAAATAGGGGAACGAGCCGCAGCCAATATCGAGGATGCGCCCGTCACGCAACTGCGGCGGGATCAACTGGTTGGCTTTGCGGGCGCGCATCCGGGCGAGTAGTGGCTCCAGGAGACCGCCGCCTCGGGTTGGCCGGACCTTCCTCGACAGGTTCATAGGCCGCCGTTGTCCTTTCCTTCTGGTTGGATAGCAAAGATCCACACCTGATCCTCGTGGTACACCAGGCGAAAGGCGGGGTCACCCAGCAGAGTCTCAGGGGCGATAATCTGGGCGCCACCACTGTAGCCCACTGTGCCGCCCCGTTGCCCCAGGTACACGTGAGTCACCTCGCGCTCGCGCAGCATGGCGAGCGTCCGGGGATGCGTAATGCCCAGATCGTGAAGGGCGGCATACAGAGCATTCACCCACAGGCGATAGTCGGGGCGCGGGCCTTGTTCGGCAATGTAGAGGATCGGCGGCAGGGTCGTCTGGCGCCGGGCCAGCAGCGGGAGCCACCATCCGCCATCGGAACCCACGACCACACCCGGATTGGGGAAGAAGCCATTGACCAGAAAACGCGCATCGGCGGGGGTTGACCGGCGGATCCATTCAAAGGCCCGCAGGTCCGCCGGCTCAACCATGGCGGTAGTGGCGAGGTCAATCTGCTGGAGGCGCTGGCCGCCCCCCCACCAGGCCAGCCCGACGGTGACCAGGGTAAGCGCTGCCAGATAGGCGGGGCGGCTGGTATGCTTCAGCAGCCCACCCGCCATTGCTCCGATGATCAGGCCCGCAGGCATATAGGCAGCGATCAACCAGGCAAAGTTGGTTAACGTGCCGGCGCCAGGCAGGCCAAGCACCTGGGGATTGACCAGCAAGAGAACCAGTAACCACCAGAGCGCGATTGCCAGCAGCGCGCGTTTGCGGCGCCACACTGCCCAGAGCAACGCCACCGGCAGGGCGTACCACACCGGCGCAGGCAGGAAGAACAACGGTCCCCCCATTACGTTCAGCGAATCGACCCCTGGCGCGGCAGCGCCGCGCGTGGCCGAGGCAGCGACGATTGAACCGAGCACGACCAGAAGCTGGCCACCCAGGACGCGCAACAACCACGGCGCTGCCAGCGCCCCACTCAACAGGGCCAGCAGGCCAAGACGCGCGCCCCACTCGCGCCAGGAACCTCGAGCGCACACCAGCCCAACCGCGGGGAAGAAACACAGGGCAAAGATGGCGATCCGGTAATGGGTAAGCACCATACCGGCAAAGGTTACGGATGTGATCAGCAGCAGGACCCGGTGGCGTCGCGGCGCTTCCAGGAAGCGCCAGGCCAGATAGACCGCCACCGGCAGCATCACCTGCCCGGCAAGCTGGGTGTAGCGCCCCCAGTGGACGTACAGCATAGGCATCGGCGCGAGCAGGCCAGCCAGCAGCAGCGCGATGACGCCGGCCCAGCGGCTCCGCCCCAACTGCACAGCCAGGGGATAGAGCGCCAGCACGGCGGCGATGTTGGCGATCTGGCCGGTGAGCACAACGGCCCGCGGGGTTGCTATACCGGTCATCCAGGCAATTGCGGCCACGTGGGCATGGAAGCCGAAATGATACGTAAACGTCTGGAGCGCGGCGTAGGGCTGCCACGAACGAAACAACCCCTGGTGGTCCACAATTAACTGGGCGATCATCGCGTGATGCACGGAGTCGCCCCAGAGCGGCACCTCCAGTCCGTGCACCGCCAGGCCGCGCACGCCGGCAACAGCGCCCGTAGTCACGAGCAGCGCCGTTCCAGACCAGAGCGCGTTGCCGGGTGTGGGCCAGCTCCGGCGCCGCGCCACCGGGTGGCGGTAGCTCCACAGGAGAAGGGGCAGAGCCAGCAGCGGCAGCGCCCAGCCCAGGGCAGGCCCCGCCCGCAGGCCCAGAAGGTCCAGCGCGAGGAGCAAGCAGGGGTAGAGCGCCATCCCAACGCCGAGACCCAGGATCAGTTGCTCAAAGAGGGTGCAACGCGCTGCGCCGGCCCAGCGCCTGAGCAGCGCCCACCCTGGCAAGACAAACAGGAGCGCCGTTGCCGCCAGGGCCAGCAACCACTCCCGGATCTCTATGCTGGTCTCAGGGGTCATCCTTGTTCCGCCACAACGCGCCCGATTATACCATCGGTCATCAGCCGTGGCGCAGAATGACTTCCAGCTCGCGCAGGCGCTTGAGCTGGGACCGGTTGAGGCCGATGATCGGGCGGGCGGCGTGAATGCGCGCGAGGGCGGTCCGGTGGTCGAGCGCCTGCTGGTACATGAGATAGGCCGCAGCCATCAGCGGGGCGCGCCCGACCCCCGCGTGGCAGTGAATAAAGACGCTCAAGCCGGCCTGATGGGCAGCGCTGATGAAGGCGATGCCATCGGCGAGTTGTTCAAGGGTAGGAGGGGAGAAATCCGGCACTGCCAGCCGCAACGCCCGGTCGGGCGCCCCTCCGGCGAAGCGATCCTCGCGCTCGGCCTGCATACTGAGCACGGCCCGCACGCCCAGGACGCGCAACTGCGGCCACTGGTCAGGGCGAAACTCGCCGCCTACCAGGAGATTCGGTTCAATCACTGAGACGTTGAGGCCAAACAAGCGTCGCCACTGGGTTGAAAGGTAGGTGTACATGGCTGACCTCATCCAGAGGTGCGCAGAGGGGAAACCGGGTTTTCCCTCTGCGCGCGCACGATGACAAGATGAACGTGTTTGTTCCTGGGAGGGCTGCGCCCTCCCAAACCCTCCCCTCGGGGAGGGCTTGCTGCTCCCACAGGCAGGGGGATGGGGAAACCGGGTTTCCCCACATGTTCACACCGGTGGGGAGGGCTTGCCGCCCCCACAGGCAGGGGGATGGGGAAACCGGGTTTCCCCGTATTTTCATCTCAGACGCCCATGCGGCTGCGCTGCCGCACCAACCCGCCATGGGGCGGACTCTGCGACAGTCCCGGGGGGACGGGCGTGGTCACCTCTGAAACCGAATAGTAGTGTACAATGAGAACGCCGTGGCCGAAACAGGTTCGCGCACACAGTTGCCCAGTATGTGGCTCTTTCGCAAAAGTTTCGACATCAGCCGCGCCAGGCCGCGCAACGTCTCCAGTGGGGATCTGCACGCCGTTTCGCGCCTGCTCCGCGACGGCAGTCGCCGTTTTAGCCTGCTGAGCGGCAACGACCTGGAGATCCTGCTCGCCGAGGGTCTGGGGATGGCGCTCGAAGCCGCGGGCGAATTACGGGCGGTGGCGCTGATCAGCCGATCAAGCGAGGAGACGTGCTGGCTGCGTGCGGTGGCTTTTGCCGAAGGGGCGGAAAGCAGCGCCGGGATTACCGCCCTTATGAGCGCGTTGCATGCCAGCTTGAAGGCCGCAGGTGTGCGTCACGTGTACTTCGGCGGTGACGGCAACATCGAACACTGGCTCCTGCCCACGCTGCGGGCGATTGGCTATCAGCACGATACCGACGTGCTGGTGTACGAAAAGCAGCGTTTTAATATCCCCAGCACCGGCAACGCTACTGTACACATCCGGCCTGCCACCAGAGAGGATCTGCCCATCGTTCTGCGCCTCGATCAGGTGTGCTTCGAGCCGCAATGGACCAAGGATGACACCATTCTCGGCCCGGCGATCGAGCAGGGGCCCTACTTTGTGGTCGCCGAACTCGATGGCGCGGTGGTCGGCTACGCCTACGCCACGGCCCACTTCGGGGGACGGCTGATGCATCTGGTGCGGATCGCCGTTGCGCCGGAGTATCGCGGCCAGCAGATCGGGGTCAGCCTGCTGGCCGACCTGATCAGCTACGCGCGCGAGAGCGGGGCCACGGCAGTGACGCTCAACACCCAGGCCTACAACCAGAGCGCGCAGCGCCTCTACCGCTGGTTCGGCTTTGCGCCCACTGGCGAGCGCCACCCTATCCTGCGTTGCGATCTGTAACCTTCGGCGCGCATGCGGCTGCGCCGCACAACGCCCTCTCAACAATCCGCAGAGGTGTCACGTGCCTCCACGAGCCAGGCCTCAAGATTGGGAGCGCTATTTTGGCCCGGGCGCGCCGCGCCGGGGCGGCCCGCTGCGAGCGCTGGCCAACCTGCTGATTGCCGGCACGGCGCTTACCCTCCTGGTGGGGGGCGGGCTGGTTGCGGTGCGCTTTGGCCTCGAGCGCGCGCGGGTCAGTGCCGGCGCGACGGCCAGCGCCATTGAAACGAGTAACGCCGCCGTCCTCGCCACCCGCACCGCCCGCGCCCTGGCCAGCGCCACCCCGCCCCTCTCCAGCACACCGGTACCAGCCATTATTGGCCGTGGCAGCGTGCTTGCCGGGGGCAATCTACGCAGCGAGCCGCGCATCGCAACGGAAACGGTGATCGGCCAGATCTGCCCCGGCGATGCTATCGAGTTCCTCGAACAGCGCACCGCCGCCGACGGCGCAACCTGGTACCGTATCCGGGTTATCGCGAGTGGCGGTGAGTGCAGCCCTCAACGTGTCTCGGTTGGCAGCCTGGGGTGGGCCAGCGCGACCCTGCTGTCCGAACCTGCGCCGTAGCGATGGTGCGCCATCGTGTCTGCGTCGGTGGGAAGCCGGGGGTCCCCGCGCCTTCTCAGCCCGGACCCGGGCTAATACCAATTACCGTTGATGATGCCGCATTGCCTGAAGCGATTTCAGGCGTTGTGCTGCCCAGCGTGGCAATCCACAATCCAAAATCTAAAATCCAAAATGGTATAACGCCACCCTCCCACCCCCATCTTCGTGATCGTCGCGCCCGCGTGAGGCACGTTTACCACACGCTTTCGTAGACACGCAGCGTTTCCAGCGCGGTGCGACGCCAGGAGAACAGGCTCGCCCGCTGCCGCCCCCGCTCGCTCAGGGTGCGGCGCAATACAGGATTGCCCAGCAACCGCACCAACCCCTCGGCCAGTTCGTTCACGCTAAAGGGGTCCACCGTCAGGGCGGCATCGCCCACCACCTCGGGCAGGCTGGAGGCATAGGCGCAGAGTACCGGCGCGCCACAGGCCATCGCCTCCAGCGGCGGCAGCCCGAAGCCTTCGTAGTACGAGGGGAATGCGAAGACCGTTGCGCCACTGTAGAGCGCGGGAAGATCGGCTTCGGCCACATTGGGCGCAAAGCGCACCCGTGCCTCAAGCGCGTGTTCGGCCACGAAGCGGCGCACCTCGCTGTAACGCGGATCTTCGTGACCGGCAATGACCAGCGCCGCGCCCGCGGAAGCCTCGTGAGCCTCCTCAAGCACCTTGCGCCAGGCCCGCGCCAGCCGCTCGAGGTTTTTGTGCGGCTTGTTTGAGCCAACATAGAGGACATAACGCTCCGGCAGGCCGTAACGCCAGCGCACCGCAGCGACCGCCGCGGGGGCCTGGGGTTGAAAGCGTCGGTTCGCGGCGAGGGGCGTCACCACGATCCGCTGGGGCGAGAGGCGGTAGACGTGGGCGATGTCGGCGCGGGCGCTCTCCGAGATGGTAATGATCCTCGTTGCGGTGTGGGCCGCGAGGGCCATGCTCACGCGGTAGAACAGCCGCCCGCGTCGCGAGAGGGCGCGCGGGAAGCGCCAGCCAATCAGGTCGTAGATCGTTACGACCGAGGGGCAGGGCAACCCCAGGTAGGGCTTGATGTAGTAGGGCGAATGCAACACATCGAGCCGCAGGCGGCGCGCCAGGGCAGGCAGGACCAGGTGCTGCGCCGCCGAAAACGGGGCGACGGGAGCTTCGGCCAGTTCTACCCCCGGTAGCAAACCCAGCCCCGCCAGGTCGTAACGCCCCCGCTGCGCCCGCGGGTCCACGATGAGCACCAGGGTATGGTTAGACCCGGGCTCAGCGAGCGCCTCAGCCAGGCTGAGGGTGTAGCGCCCGATGCCGGGAAAATGGTCGGTGGTGTAGCGTGCGTCAAGCCCGATGCGCATACATAGTGGTAGAAGCGATGTGATTTTCCATGGTACCACGAAACGCCTTCGTGGCAGCGCGATCTGCTGCCCCGCCCCCGCGACCGCCCGCCGAGCCTGCGAGACGGCCGCCGCAACCGCCCGCCGGGCTTGCGAGACGGCCCCGCCGGGCCTCCGAGACGGCCCCGCCGGGCCTCCGAGACGGCCCCGCCGGGCCTCCAAGACGGCCCCGCCGGGCCGTCTCTACCGGGGATCTGGGTTCCGCGCCGTCATGCTCCGCGAACACGTGCTATAGTAGTCACAATGGCGCCAGGCAGTCAGGGAGGGAGCAGGAGATGCCGCCTCTACGGGAGCATTACCTCCACGAGCTTGCGGAACTGGAACGGGAGCTGATCGCGCTGGGGAAGATGGCCGACGAAGCGATCCGCCGCGCACTCTGGGCGCTCAAGCAGGGGGCGCTCGAAGAGGCACGGGCGATCATTCGTCGCGACGAGGGGATTGATGAGGCCACCGACGCCCTGCTTCAGCATGCCATTCAGATTATTGCCACCCAGGGACCGGTAGCCGGCGATCTACGGCTGGTCAGTTCATTCATGCAGGCTGCCAGCGAACTCGAACGGATCGCCGATTACGCCAAGGGCATTGCCAGTCTGGTGGTGCGTCTGGGAGGCGCACCACCGGGAGGAGTACCTGAAACGATCGAGCACATGGCGGCAGTTACCCGTCGGATGCTCAGTGAGGCTCTCGCTGCCCTCGCTGCCCGCGACCCTGGCATCAACCTGCGCCTCGAACAGGAAGATCAAACCGTTGACGTCGCCTACGCGCAACTCTTTGATGCGCAGATCGAGCGTATGGAGGGTGATCCGGCGATGGTGCGGCCCGGCACCTTTCTGCTGTGGATCGGCCACAACCTGGAGCGAATCGGCGATCGCGCGACCAACATCGGTGAGTATGTCGAATACATCGTGCGGGGGGTGCGGAGCAACCGGCATACCAGAACATCTCAGTAGATTTCGGATTGCAGATTGCCGCACACGGCATCGGGCTTGGAGGCGAGGTTGCTTGCGGAGTGTTCACGTGAGCACGGGATGGGATCGGCCTGAGCGCCTATGCTCACACCACACGGCCCAGATCCCGCAATACCTCGGACGCCCCACGCAGACGCGTGCGCAGCAACTGCTGCGCCCGTGAACTATCGAGGGCGCAGTTACGCGGGCGTCGCACTGGACTATCGGCGCTCAAGGCGCCCTGGATGCCCGAGGGGTCTACGTTCCAGGCGCGGGCGATCAGAATGCCGAAGGCATAGCGGCTCAGCGCCTCGGCGCCGGCCACGTGGAGGGGCCCGCTGCAGGGCAGGGTGGTCAACTCCAGCAGCGCCGCCGCCAGGTCCTCCACGTAGATCGGGCAGCGGATCTCGTCGGTGAAGAGTCGCTCCGGGCTGCGCCCGGTCGCAACGTCTAGAACAAACTGGGAGATGCGATCAATGGGCGCAAAGCCGTAGATGAGCGACGTGCGCACCAGAACGGCGCCTGGATGCGCTGCTGCCACCAGAGCCTCAGCCTGAGCCTTGGCCGCGCCATAGGCGCTGATGGGGGAGGGGGGATCATCTTCGGTGTATGCGCCTTCGCGTTCGCCATCGAAAACCACATCAGTGGAGAGGTGGATCAGGCGCGCGCCGATGGCGGCGGCGGCCCGTGCCACGTTACCTGCTCCGATGGCCGTTACCGGCAGGAGATCGGGGCCACTCTGCCGGTAGGCAGTATGGATCACCACCTCGGGTCGTAACCGCTCCAGGAGTTCTTCCACCGCCAGCGGGTCGCGCACATCGAGGGGCAGCCAGTTCGCCAGATCGGCGGGCGGCGGCTGGGTGTGGTAGCTCGCCATCACACTGTGACCGGCAAGACTGGCCTGCCGCGTCAGCACCCGCCCGAGGTATCCGGTGCCGCCGGTGATGAAGATCCTTGCCATAGGGTTCGCCCTGGTAGTCTATCAACAAAGGTTTCTGTGGTGAAGGCAGACGATCTTGCGGCTGCACGGCACAACGATACGATGAAAACGGGTTTACTTCTGGGAGGACTGCGCTCTCCCCACCCCTCCTCACCGGCCAGGGAGTTGGGGAACCCGAGGTTTCCCGTGTTTCAGATGATAACAGGTTTTTCCTCGGAGGGGCAGCCCTTCCACCTCCCACAGATTTAAAGGCGGACAGAACACCCCGTTGCACAGATGACCCCAACGACCTGTAGCCCCGCCATCACAACTCGTCCGAGGGCTGGGGGAACCATCCCTGCTCGAGGCGTTCGAGGGCGGCCTTTGCGGCAGCCTGGGCCGCTGCCTGCTTGCTGGAGCCACAGCCGACGCCGAGCACCTGATCGCCAAGCAAAACCTCGAGCCTGAACTCGCGCTGATGGTCTGGACCGCTGACGCCAACGGTGCGGTACGCCGGGGTTTGATTAAAGCGCGCCTGGGTCATCTCCTGGAGCCGGGTGCGATAGTCCACGTCGCGGCCACTGAGGGCAACATCGAGTTGACGTTCGAGGAACGGCATCACGAAAGCGCGGGCCGCATCCAGCCCCTGATCGAGGTAGATAGCGCCAAGGACAGCCTCAAATACATCGGCGAGCAGCGCGGCGCGGTTGCGGGCCACGGGCGTGTCTTCGCCCCGGCTCATACGAATGTACTGGCCGAGATCGAGGCTGCGGGCGAAAGCGGCGAGGGTGGAGGTCTTGACCAGGGCGGCGCGTAGCGCCGTCAATTCGCCTTCGGTGTAGGTGGGAAAACGCTCGTAGAGCCAGGCAGCGGTGATAAAGCTCAGCACGGCATCGCCGAGAAACTCCAGTCGCTCATTCGAGGTCAGACCGGGGAGGCGTTCGGGATGTTCGTGCAAAAACGAGCGGTGCACAAAGGCGCTCTGAAGGAGGGTCACATCGTGGAACGGTACACCGATCAGTTCTTCCAGTCTGGTTACCATATGCTGAGGTGAACATAGCCCGCGCGCGGGAAGGTCTGGGCATAGAGGCGCGGCGGCGCCGCGCCTCTATGCCCTCCCAGGAAACAGCCCACCGGCGGGGAGGGTTTGGGAGGGCTTCGCCCTCCCAAGAACAAATATTTTCATTCCGGTGTTGTGCGGCATAGCCGCATGGACGACTGAGGTGAACATAGCCCGCGCGCGGGAGGGTCTGGGAGGGCTGCGCCCTCCCAAGAATAGTTATTTTCATGCTGGCGGAGTGCGTGTGCGGCTTGTTCAATTCCAACTGGTATTATACCATTTTGGATTTTAGATTTTGGATTGTGGATTGCCACGCTGGGCAGCACAACGCCTGAAATCGCTTCAGGCAATGCGGCATCATCAACGGTAATTGGTATTACCTCACGGGGTCCTCAAGCCGCCGGAAGACCAGACAGACATTGTGCCCACCAAAGCCGAAGGAATTGCTCATCACCGCGCGCAGGGCGGCGGGACGTGGCTGGCCAGGCACATAGTCGAGATCGCAGGCGGGATCGGGTCGCTGGAGGTTGATAGTCGGCGGCAGCAGGCCGTGCTGCATCGCCAGCACACTGACCACAGCCTCGATCGCCCCGGCGGCGCCCAGGAGATGGCCGAACTGCGACTTGCTTGAGCTTACCGGTGGCGCCTTGCCGCGGGGGCCAAAGACCTGCCGGATCGCCGCGCTTTCAACCGGATCGCCGGCAGGAGTGCCGGTAGCGTGGGCGTTGATATAATCAATGTCGGCAGGTTGCAGTCTGGAGCGCTGGAGGGCGAGGCTGATGGCGCGCACAATGCCCTCGCCATCTTCGGCGAGGTTACTGATGTGGTAGGCGTCCGACGTGGCGGCGTAGCCGGCGATCTCGGCCAAAACGCGGGCGCCGCGCGCCCGGGCGTACTCGAGATCCTCCAGGATCAGCACAGCAGCGCCCTCGCCCATCACAAAGCCGTCGCGGTCGGCGTCGAAGGGGCGCGATGCTGTGGCAGGCTGGTGGTTGGCCGTCGAGAGGGCGCGCATCGCGTTGAAGCCGGCCACCCCGATCGGGGTAATGCTGGCCTCGCTGCCTCCGGCGATGATTGCCCTGGCCCAGCCGCGGCGGATGGTCTCGGCGGCCTCGCCGATGGCGTGGGCCGAGGAGGCGCAGGCCGAGGTGATACAGTAGCTCGGTCCTCGCGCCCCGGTGGTGATTGAGACCTGCCCGGCGGCCAGGTTAGTGATCATCGCCGGGATCAGGAACGGGCTGATCCGTCCTGGCCCGCGGGCGCGCAACACATCGAACTGCTCGCTCAGCGTCGCGATGCCGCCGATGCCGCTGGCAATGAACACTCCAACCTCGTCGCGATTCTCGGCCGTGATCTGCAACTCGGAAGTGCGCAGGGCCTCGAGCGCAGCGGCAACGGCAAGCTGCACAAAGCGGTCGGTGCGGCGGGCCTCCTTGCGATCCATGTAGTGGGTGGGGTCGAAGCCCTTCACCTCGGCTGCAAAGCGCGTCTCGAAGCCCGAGGCGTCGAACAGGGTGATCGGCCCGACGCCGCTGCGGGCCTCGACGATACCCTGCCACAGCTCAGGCACGCTCAGCCCGAGGGGGCTAACGGCGCCCATCCCGGTTACCACGACCCGCCGCCCCATACCGGCCTCCTCAAACGTGATCATCTTCTCACACAAAACTACTGTATTGTACCACGCGTCGCCGCCCGAGAGGAGCAGTTGGGCGGGCGTCCGCAGGGCTGATGCGACGGCGTTGGGGCAAGCCCCGAACCCCGGTTTTCTGGTTCGTTCTGGCGGTTTCCCGACCAGAACGAAGCGGAAACATTTGCGAATGGTATACTGAGGTTACTGATGCACGTGACGCTTGCGGCGCATTCATCACCGAAAAGGCGGCCCTGCCGGAGCGTGGGCGCCGCCCTGTCCCCTTTCTCTCACAGTTGTTGGCACTGGAGCACGACCTATGCTTGACCGCGCCTACGCCCTGCACGACGAACTGGTGCGCCTCCGGCGCGACATTCACGCCCATCCCGAACTCGGGTTTTGTGAGACGCGCACTGCTGCGCTGGTTGCCGAAACGCTCGCCGAGATCGGCGGCATCGCGGTGCGCACCGGCATCGCCAGGACGGGCGTTGTTGCCGACCTGGGCGACGCGCACGGCCCCACCATTGCAATCCGCGCCGATATGGACGCGCTGCCCATTCGCGAGGCCACCACCCACAGCTTTGCCTCAACCAACCCTAGCGTCATGCACGCCTGCGGCCACGATGCGCACACGGCGATACTCCTGGGCGTTGCGCACCTGCTTCGCGAGCGGTTCGCCAGCGGCGACCTGCGCGGGCGGGTGCGCTTGCTCTTCCAGCCCTCTGAAGAATCTGCCGATAGCGAAGGCAAAAGCGGTGGCCTGCGCATGGTCGAAGAGGGCACAATGGACGGTGTGGACGCGGTGATCGCCCTGCACGTCGATTCGCTGCTGCCCCTTGGCCAGGTCACGGTGCGTAAAGGCTGGAACACGGCAGCGGCGGATGACTTCCACGGGGTGCTGATCGGCAGCGGCGGCCACGGCGCCTACCCCCACGAAGGTAGCGATCCGCTCTTTATGCTGGTACCGGTGCTCTCGGCGCTCTACGGGATCAAGGCGCGACGGCTCGACCCGGTCGAGCCGAGCATACTGAGTGTGGGGGCAGTGCGTGGCGGCGAGGCCACCAATGTCATCCCCAGCGAGGTTGAGATCCGGGGCACCTTGCGCAGTTACAGCCCTGCGGTGCGCGAACAACTGATCGCCGAGGTGGAGCGCGCCTTTGCCCTCGCCCGGGGACTGGGCGGCGATTACCGGCTCACCATCCAGCGTGGCTACCCCGCAGCCTGGAACGACCAGCGGGTTGCCGGCTGGATGGAAGAGGTGACCCGCGACCTGCTGGGTGAAGCAGCGCTGGATCGCTCGCCAGCCGGCCTTGGCGCCGAGGATTTCGCCTTTATGTGCCAGCGCGCTCCCGGCGCCATGATCATGCTCGGCGCGGCGATTGATGATGGCGTTGCGCGGCCCCATCACACGCCGATCTTCGACATTGACGAGCGTTGTCTGCCGTTAGGCGCGGCCATTCTCGCCGAGACGACGGCGCGGTTCCTTAGCGGTCGGGCCAATCTGTAGGGGCTGAGGTGGACATACGGGGAACCCGGGTTTCCCCAGGCCCCTCCCTGCGGGGAGAAGCCCGGTTCCCTCCCCCAGCGGGGGAGGGCCAGGGAGGGGGCGGCCATCCCTGAGATACCCCTTATTCATCGCGGCGTTGTGCGCCCCGCGCATGGGCGTCTAACGTGAACATAGGGCACCCGGGTTTCCCCAGGCCCCTGCCTGGAGTGGCGCCAGCCGCTCCCACCAGCGGTTGGGGAATGGGGAAACCGGGTTTCCCCATTCCCCCCTCCCTGTGGGGAGATTTGAGCGTAGAGACGCAGCGGCGCTGCGTCTCTACTACACGTTTCATTCCGGCATTGTGCGGCTGCGCCGCACAAACGGCTGCGGTGAACATACCGGCGAGGAGGGTTCGGGCGCGCCCCGGCGGCCCTATGCCGAGCCGGCGCAGACCAGCGCTCCAAGCACCAGAACGCCCAGCACGAGCAGCGCCAGCAGCTTGGCAAGCGGCGGCACGTCAAGCAGCGCAACCGCCCCGAAGGCGAGGCTCAGGCCATAGTAGATCAGCACCACCTGCCGTTGCGAGAGGCCCAGCGCCAGCAGTCGGTGGTGCAGGTGGTCGCGCCCGGCCCGCGCCGCGCCGCGCCCCCGCAGCGTCCGCACAAGAATGAGCCAGGCCATATCAATCAGCGGCACCCCCAGCACCAGCAGCGCGGTTGCCAGTTTGGCCCCGCCGATGATCGCGCTCACTGCGAGGATGTAGCCGATGGTCATGGCCCCCACATCACCCATAAAGGTGCGGGCAGGATGCAGATTGAAGGGGAGGAAGCCAGCGCACGCCCCGGCGAGGGCCAGGGGCAACATCGCCACGGTATACTGCGGCGGATCGAGACCGAGGGTGTGCAGGGCCAGGATCGTCGCGGCGATCAGCGTAACCCCGGCAGCCAATCCGTCCAGCCCATCGGCCCAGTTGACCATATTCTGCACGCCGACGATCCAGAAGATCGTCGCGCCGATGGCCAGCCAGGGGCTGAAGTTATGGAGGTGGATCTGGTTGACAAAGGGGAAGTTGAAGGCGGTCAGGATGATACCCCGCGCTTCGGTGGGTTGGCCCAGGGCATCGGGATAGAGCGTCTGGTCCCAGAGGTACGGCCCCACGGCAATCAGGGCGGCAAGCACGTGGACCAGCAGACGTGGCAGGGCGGGTAAGTCGCGCACGTCGTCGATGAGGCTGATGAGGGCCACCAGACTGGCGCCGGCCAGCAACAGGCCGAGCCGCAGGTATTCAAAGCTCGAGCGGGTGAGCGCAGGGTCGAGCCGTTGCAGCACAAAGCTGAGCAACAGCGCGGCAGCGAACCCGGCGATCATGGCCACACCGCCGACGGTAGGCGTTGGCACTCGATGGATATGGCGCGGACCGGGGTAGGCCACCCACCCCTGGCTCATGCTGAGGCGGATGAGCGCCGGTGTCAGCAGCGCGGTGACGGCGGCGGCGATCACGAACGTGGTGACGAGGGTGATGGCGATCACGAAACGCTACCCGGTGCCAAACTGCCGGTCACCGGCATCACCCAGGCCGGGCACGATGTAGCCGTGCTCATTCAGGTGGCTGTCGATGGCCGCCAGGTGAATGGGCACATCGGGATGGGCCTCGGTGAGAGCGCGCACGCCCTCGGGGGCCGCAATCAGGCCGAGGAACTTGATCCGCCGGGAGCCCCAGGCTTTTAGAATATTGACCGCTGCCACCGCCGACCCCCCGGTTGCCAGCATCGGATCAACCACGATCGACAGGTCAATATCGGGCTCTTTCGGGAGCTTGTTGTAGTAGGTCACCGGCAGGAGAGTCTCGTGGTCGCGAAAAATACCCAGGTGCCAGACGTGGACGGTAGGGAGGATGTTGATGATCGCCTCAGACATGCCCAGGCCAGCGCGGAGGATAGGGATCACGCCGACGCGCTCGGCCACTTCGTAGCCCTGGGCGGTAGCGAGGGGTGTTTCAACCGTCAGCGGGGCGAGGGCCAGGTCCTGCGAAGCCTCATAGAAGAGCAACTGAGCAATCTCGCGCACCAGTTCGCGAAACTTCTTGGGCTCGGTCAACTTGCTGCGCAGCAGGGCCAGCTTATGCTGCACCAGCGGATGGCGTGACACGTGCACCTGACCCGCCATAGATCACCCTTCCGAGAGCTTATAGCCCACTCCGCGCACGGTAATAATCAACTGAGGGCGCGACGGTTCCAGTTCGACCTTCTCACGCAGGCGGCGCACGCACACATCAACCAGATTGGTTTCGCCGACGTACTCGTAGCCCCAGACCTCGCGGAAGAGCGTCTCACGGTCAAAGACCTGTCCGGCATTGGCGGCGAGGAAGTAGAGTAACTCAAACTCCATCGGGGTCAGGTTGACTTCGTGGTTGCGCACGGTCACGCGGTGGCGCGGGGCATCGATCTCAATCGGGCCAACGCGAACGATCGGTGGCGCGCGCCGGGACTTATAGCCCTCAACCCGTCGCAGAATAGACTCGACCCGAGCGATCAACTCGGCAGTTTTGAACGGCTTGACGATATAGTCATCGGCGCCCAATTCAAAGCCGTGCACGACATCATCGGTGCCATCGCGGCTGGTAAGAATCACGATCGGCACATCGCTTTGCTCACGGATGCGCTGGCAGGCCTCGAAGCCATCCACATAGGGCATCATCACATCGAGAATAATCACATCGAAGGGCTGTTTCTCGAAAGCCTGGAGCGCCTCGAGGCCATTGCTCACCGCAGTCAGTTCGTAGCGGGGATCTTTGAGCGTCACCTGTATCAGGTTGGCAATCGAGGGGTCGTCATCAGCGATGAGGATGCGCCTGGGGGCGAGAGCCTCTTCAGAGACGCGGTCGGATGTGCGGCGGAAGAGTGGCATAGCATCAGGTACGGATAGCGCGAAGAACCGAGAGCGTGGCCAATCGGCTGCTTCGGTCCTACACCGCCTCGTCCAGACGGCGGCGATACTCAGGGCGCTCGGTGCGCGGGACCAGGATGGGATGCCCGCGTCCGGCGACCACTTCGGCATTAATGATACAGCGGCCGATGTGCTCCTGGGCCGGCACCTCGTACATCACCTCGAGCAGCACCTCTTCCACGATACTGCGCAGAGCGCGCGCCCCGGTCTTTGCCTGCATAGCGCGTTCGGCGATCGCCTCTAACCCATCGGGGGTGAACTCCAGTTCAACGTGGTCAAGGGCAAGCAACTTCTGATACTGTTTGATCACCGCATTGCGCGGTTCGGTGAGGATGCGCAGCATGGCCTCGTGGGTCAGCGGTTCGAGGCCAACCACCACTGGCAGGCGCCCGATAAACTCGGGGATAAAGCCATAGCGCATCAGGTCATCGGGGGTAATCTGAGCGAGCAATTGGGCGTGGTCAGTCGTGCTGGCGCTGGGCTTCTGGCTACCGAAGCCGAGGAGGTGCTTTCCGCGCACACGCCGGGCGATGAGCTCCTCGATCCCCTCGAAGGCGCCACCGCAGATGAACAGCACATTGGTGGTATCGAAGGCGATATACTCCTGCTGGGGATGTTTGCGCCCGGGCAGAGGCGGCACGTGGGCCACACCACCTTCGAGGATCTTCAGCAGGGCCTGTTGCACACCCTCACCCGACACATCGCGGGTAATTGACGGATTATCGGCCTTGCGAGCGATTTTATCAATTTCATCAATATAGATAATGCCGGTTTGGGCGCGCTCTACATCGCCATCGGCGGCCTGGATCAGGCGGAGCAGAATATTCTCGACGTCTTCGCCAACATAACCGGCCTCGGTGAGGGCAGTTGCATCGGCAATAGCGAATGGCACATCGAGGACGCGGGCCAGCGTCTGGGCGAGGAGGGTTTTGCCACTACCGGTGGGGCCAAGGAGCAGGATATTGCTCTTGCTAATCTCGACATCATCAATCCTGGCGCCGGCACGGATCCGCTTATAGTGGTTATACACCGCCACGGAGAGGACAACCTTGGCCCGATCCTGACCCACGACGTACTGATCAAGCTTCTCGCGCAGTTTGCGCGGCGTGGGCAAGCGCGCCGGGCCAGGCGGCGTCGTGCGGCGTGGGGCCACCAGTTGCTGCTCGGTCTCTTCAGCGATAATTGCGCTGCACAGGGCCACGCACTCATCGCAAATAAAGACGGTGCCGGGTCCGGCGATGAGACGCTGCACCTCATCCTGACCCCGGCCGCAGAACGAACAGACGTAGGCGCCACGACCACTATTGCGGGAGCGGGTCATTGGAATGTCTCCGCTGGTCGCGAGCCGGAGCGCCGGGGTGGCGAGCGACCGCCAGTTCTGGCGGCGCTCCGGCTCTGCGAGCTGTGCTGTTACTTCTTCTCGGCCAGTTCCTCAGGCATGAGGATCTCGTCGATGATACCGTACTCTTTGGCCTGGATCGGCGTCATATAGGCATCGCGATCGAAGTCGCGGGCGATCTTTTCCACCGGTTGCCCCGTATCACGGGCCATCAGTTCACGCCCCAGATTCTGGAGCCGGAGCAGTTCACGGGCCTGAATCTCGACATCGGGACCGGAGCCGCGGAAGCCGCCGAGCGCCGGGTGCATATGGATCGTCGAGTTAGGCAGGCTGAAGCGTTTCCCCTTCTCTCCGCCAGCCAGAATAATCGTCGCCATACTTGCGGCCATGCCCAGGCAGACCGTGGCCACGTGCGGGCGAATGTGGTGCATCGTATCGTAGATTGCCAGACCCGCGGTGACCGAGCCGCCCGGGCTGTTGATGTAGAGCCAGATATCGCGGTCAGGGTCTTCGCTGGCCAGGAAGAGCAACTGTGCAACCACCAGGTTAGCGATCTGATCGTCGATCGGTGTACCCAGAATAACGATACGCTCCTTGAGCAGGCGCGAATAAATATCGAAGGCGCGCTCACCACGGCTGGTGCTTTCCACCACCATGGGTATTAAACTCTCGGGCCGGGGAAGTTCCCAGGACGGGCCCTTTGGAGAGATCCAGTTCATTGTTTCCTCACCCATTCCAGATCAACGCTGTATTATGTAATATTATACATCAGATAGCGGCGGATCAGGCCACTCTTGCCAGGCGGATAGTTCGGGGAAGCGGGTCTGAGGGGGGGCACCCCTTCGCGACCCTCCTGTTCTAAAACCGAAGGCGCCACAGTTTAGATGCCTGGTCGAGAACGAGGGTTTCGGGAGAGCGTTGCTCCTCCGAGCCATACCGCGTGCAGCCTTGACGGTTCTGTGGGGGCGCTGCCCTGCCAACCCTTCTGAAGCTAGTGGTTTGTCAACCAGGTTGTGATGGATAGTTTTTTGCGGGGAGGGCTTCGCCCTCCCACGCCCCCTCCCGCCACGTTCATCACAATTATGGAGACGCTGCCGGCTCCTCCGGCGCGGGCGCCCGGGCCTCGGGGGCGGATGGCGCCGATTCGTCGAGGGTGGGCGCTGTGCCGGCGGCGATCGCCAGCAACCGCTCGCGCAGCTTGCGATCAAGCACCAGTGTACTGATGGTTGAGCGCATATTCGAGCGTAGCAGCTCGGTGACGCTTTCGCGCTGTTCCTCAGCATAGTCAAGCGCGATGCGCCCGATTTCACTCTCGATCTCCGCGTCGGCAACCGTCAAGCCTTCACGGCGCAGCACCTCGCGAATGGCAAGATTGATCTTTGTCTGGCGCTCGGCCTCGCCCATCCACGCATCAATAGCCTGGTCACGCGACTGGCCGCGGTACTCCAACAGTTGCTCCAGGGTGATGCCGTAGCGCGCGAACTGCTGTCCCTCTTCCTCAAGCAGATCCTCGGCCAGCTCGCGGATCATCACCTCGGGAACGTCAAAACTGGTCTGAGCGACAAGTTGATCAATGTAGGCATTCAGCGCCTTGCGCTCAGCTTCCTGGCGGGCAGTTTCTTCGAGTTCAGCGCGGGTTCTGGCGCGCAACGCCTCAAGGGCGCCTTCAAAGTTCTCCAGGACAGGCAGCTCATCCCAATCGGGCAGCAGGCGTTCCTGGATCTGCAGGAGCTCAACCTTGAATGTCACTTCCTTGCCACGCAGCCGTTCTTCGGGATGATCATCGGCCATGAGCGCCGTAATCGCCTTCGTCTCACCGATATGCATCCCGAGCAAGCCGGCGTACAGCTCCTTCACCAGCCGGCCCGCCACCACGTCGAGCGTGTGCTCAGGAGCCGCTTCTCCGTCCTCGCGTTCGACCAGCAACGCGCCATCAACGATCGTATCGAGACGCACGCGGATGTGGTCGCCCTCCTGGACCGGACGCGGATTGTCAAGCTCCTTCAGCACCGCGTGGCGTTCACGGAGCGTCTCCATAGCCACATCCACCGTCTCCTCGTCGATCGGCCGGATGTCGAGAGGAACGCGGATGGCGCGGTAGTCGCCCACATCGACGGTCGGCGCCACAGGCACGTGAACCGTGAAAATGAACGGCTCAGAGGACGAGATCTCCGCAAGAGTGGCTGGACCAACAGGCTGGATATTTTCCTGCTTGAGGGCATCGCGGAGGGCTTTATTCATCAAATCCTCCGACGCCTCTTCGATCAACGCGCCGCGACCAAAGGTACGCTCGATAATGAACCGTGGCACCTTACCGGGGCGGAAGCCGGGAACGGGGTATTTCTGCGACAACCGGCGCGCCGCCTGATCGAGGCCACGTTCCAGGCGGTCTTTGTCAAGCTCGATCTGCAATGACAACAGGCTCCTGGGGAGTTTCTCGGCAGTAATTTTCACGCTCAACCGTCTCCTGTATTTCAGCCACGCGCCGGTAATGGGCATGGCGCCACGGCCCTCACACCCTTCAGGTCGCGGGGCGCGATACTCCGGCTCATTATAGCACGAGGCCAGGGGGGTGAAAAGCGCGACTCTGACGGCAGCGGCCCGCGTTCTACGTTATAATAGACAGCAACGCTGTGGAAATGCTGGAAGTCAGCATTATTTTTTACAAGCGCGGTGGAAACGCTGATGAACGCACATACCAGGTGGCTCGTACCGGCGGTGGTGGCCGCCGTGGTGATAGCGCTTGACCAGGCGACGAAATGGTGGGTGGTGCGCACCCTGGGACCGGCGACGATGACGAACTTCATTCCCCTGGTCGGCGATAGCGTGCGCATCGCGTATTCGCACAACACCGGTGTAGCCTTCAGCCTGTTCCAGGGCCACCCCGAGCTGCTGACCGTAACGGCACTGGTGATCATCGCCGGGGCGATCGTGTTCTACCACACCCAGATGCCCCATCATCGCTTGATCACACAGGTGACCATGGGTCTGATTATGGGCGGGGCATTTGGCAATCTCATAGACCGCGTGCGTCTGGGGTATGTAGTAGATTTCATTCAGGTCGGCTGGTGGCCGATCTTCAACCTTGCCGATAGCGCGATTACCATTGGCGCTGCTCTGCTGATGCTCCAGTTTGCGCGCGATGAACTGGCTCAGCGCCAGGCGCGCGGAGATCAGCAGGCCCTGCCCCACCAGTAAAAGCACCGTGAGCGCGTTGGTTAACACTCCCGCCATCCGTCGCTGGCTGTTCCCCGCTGCGCTGGCGCTCGCCGTGCTCGGTGTGGACCAGATGAGCAAGCGCTGGGCCGTGGCCACGCTGGGTTCCGACCCGCGTGACCGGGTGATCGCGCTGATAGGCGACTGGTTCAATCTGGTCTACACGCGCAACACAGGCATCGCGTTCGGGTTGTTTCAGAGTCTATCGGGGTTGTTTACCATTACCGCTATTCTGATCACTATCGGCGCGGTGTACGCTTATGCCGTCTACCTGCCCAACCACTCGGCCTGGGTTCAAACCGCAATGGGGCTGATTGGCGGCGGGGCAGTGGGCAACATTCTCGATCGGCTGCGCTTTGGCTATGTGATTGATTTTATCAGTATCGGATGGTGGCCGGTGTTCAATCTCGCTGATAGCGCGGTGACGATCGGGGTAACCATGCTTGCAGGGTACCTGATCTTCATTGGCGACGAGCCTGCCCCTGCTCCGCTGCCGCCGCCCCGCGACGACCGGCTGCTGAGCGATCTCCTCAGTCGCGATCTCGAGTGACCGCCTGACAGAGCTTTCTGTCCCTACCTGTGTCTGGCCGCTCCCCGGCAACCCATGACCGAAGAAGAGACGATCACCCTGTACAGCGCGCCCGATGATGCCGGGGACCGGCTCGATCGCTTCGTGTCGCGCTCGGTGACGGGGCTCTCGCGTTCATATGCGCAGCAGTTGATCGCCGAAGGTCGCGTGACCGTCAACGGGCGCATGGCTCGCGCCAGTTACATCCTCCGCGGCGGTGAGCGCATCCTGGTCAGCGTGCCGCCGCCCCAACCTACCACCCTCGAACCGCAAGCCATTCCGCTGAAAATCATGTACGAAGATGCGGACGTTGTGGTGGTTGACAAGCCCGCCGGTATGGTCGTGCATCCGGCGCCCGGGCATGTCGGTGGCACCCTGGCTAACGCCCTGCTGGCGCGTTACCCCGAGATGCAGGTGAACGGCGGCATCCGGCCCGGGATCGTCCACCGGCTCGACCAGGACACGTCCGGCCTGTTGGTGGTGGCGCGCCATGACCGGGCGATGCAGGCGCTCACGGAGCAACAACGGGCGCATACTATGCTCAAGCTCTACCTTACGGTGGTCGAAGGGCACTTCAAAGATCCGGAGGGCACGATTGACGCGCCGATCGGCCGGCACCCCGCCGACCGTCTGCGGATGACGGTCACGCCCGGGGGGCGCCCGGCACGCACGCACTACCGTGTGCTCGAGGAGCTGGGCAAGTATTCGCTGCTCGAGGTGCGCCTGGAGACGGGCCGCACGCATCAGATTCGCGTCCATATGCTGCACCGCAACAAGCCGGTGCTTGGCGATCCAACCTACGGCGGACGCAAGCCCCGCCCGACCTTCGGGCTTACGCGCCAGTTCCTGCACGCCCACCGGCTCGGGTTTTACCACCCGGCCGACGTCACGTGGCGCGAATTTGTTTCCCCCCTGCCAGCGGACCTGGAAGCCACCCTCGAACGTCTGCGCGCCGCGGCGCGCGGCCCTGAAGCACGGCCCGCCGGGCAGCAGGGTTGAGCGGGTTGCGGGTGGTGCTGAGAAGAGAACACTTGTTCGAAAAATACTTGACAGGTGGCCGCGAGCTACGCGGGCGCGCGCCCGGGGGACGACAACGAGGTATCGCTTGCTGGTGTGGGATACGTGTGGGATAGTGTGGGATAGTGTGGGTTATCAGCCAGGCGAGGTGTAAAGTCGCGCCTTTCGAGCTCCCGGCCGGGGTGGTGCAACATTGGGGACCCATAGCGCGTCCATACTGGTAGATGGTACCGTTCCTGGGTTCAAGTGGTGGAAGGAGGGTTCCAATGGCAATGGCTCATCAAACCACATTGGCGGAGATGGTGGCGCAGAGCCGGGATGTGATCACCCACCCCAGTGTTGAAACATTTGAGCGCTACGAGAAGCGGGGCAGCCTTGGCACGGCGGGCGTGTACGTGCTGGCGGCGGCGCTCATCGCCGGCATTCTGGCCTTTCTAACGGTGCTGTTGCCGGGTACGCCCGGCAATCCGTTCAGCGTCTTTATCGGCGGTGTGGTGGGCGCGCTGGTCAACTTCGTCATCTTTACGGCCATGGTCTATTACCTGGGCAAGAGCCTGGCGAATGGGACGGGGACGTGGGACGAGGTGGCCTACAGCTTTGCCCTGTTCGTAGCGCCGCTGGCAGTGGTGTCGGGGGCGCTGACGTTCGTTGTGGCTCTGCTGGGTGGCCTCCCTGTGCTTGGCTGGCTGATCGGGCTGGCAGGCGCCGCCGGAGCGATCATTGTGCTGGTGGCGCAGGCGTACTTCGGCTTCCTGGCCGTCCAGTCGAGTATGAATATCACCGATACGGGGAAGGCGCTGCTGGTGCTCGTGCTCTCGGTGATCGGCACGATTGTGGTGCAGATCGCCCTCGGAGTGACGATCAGCGTCGTGACGGGGCTGTTGCCGCTGTTTATCCTGGTAGCCCTGATCGCGGTCGTGGTCGCGATGATCATGCGCCAGCGCGCATGATCCGCACCGGTCAGGTAGCATAGTCTATTCCTGGCAGGAGGAGGGGAGAACCTGGATCTCCCCTCCTTTCAGGTGGAATGGTTCTGGCCGATGGCGTCCTGATACGCTGCTGGTCCTCATACCAATTACCGTTGATGATGCCGCATTGCCTGAAGCGATTTCAGGCGTTGTGCTGCCCAGCGTGGCAATCCACAATCCAAAATCTAAAATCCAAAATGGTATCACCCCCCGGCCCCTGAGCGGGTTCAGGGGCGAACAGAACGTACGAGCGCCAACGGACGTTATGGCGTCCTGATGCGGTACGTGTTCACAGTTGGGGTAAGGCGTCACCCCGGTAGCGCGAGCGTCCCGCCCGCAAGGGCCTGGATGCGGGCAAGATGCCCGCAGGAGAAGTGTGAACACTTACGTCCTCACCCCCGGCCCCCTTCGACAGGCTCAGGCTTCGCCCTGAGCCTGTCGAAGGGGGGAGACCGGAGCCGCGCGCGGGGGCGTTCCAATGCGGTACAAGCCACGTTGGCTCGGATGTTCTATCTGCCCTTAAAGCCCGCATAGGGGTGGGACGCCCGCGCTGCGGGGTTGATGCAGGGGCACTTGCGCCAGGGCGTGGTTCAAACAGGATTGGCATCTCCAGTGGCCGGGTAATCGCCATTGCCTGGCAGGTCACGTTCAACCGCGGTTGACCATCCGGGCTTGATCTCCACGCCCCCACGAAGCGATCGCGGGGTCCATGCAGCAACGATACAAGTCGGAACAGGCGGGAATGAAACAAGCCTGACGATCTTTTTGCGTTTGCATTCGGCTACGGCGCAGCTACGAGGGCGACGAGCATGAAGATCCTGCACCTCGCCGATCTGCACATCGGCGTCGAGAACTACGGGCGCATTGACCCGTCTACGGGGCTACACAGCCGCCTCGTAGATTACCTTGAGCGTCTGGACGAGGCTCTGGACCTGGGTCTGCAAGCCGGGGTCGATCTGGTCCTCTTCGCCGGGGACATCTACAAGAACCGCTCACCCAACCCGACCCACCAGCGCGAGTTTGCCCGCCGGGTGCAACGCCTGCGTGCGGCGGGTGTCGCGGTGTTTATCCTCACCGGCAACCACGACATCTCGCCCGCGGCAGGGCGGGCCCACTCGGTCGAGATCTTCCGCGCCCTGGGGGTCGAGGGGGTGACGATCGCCGACCGGCCACGCCTCTACGAGGTGCCCACCCGGGCCGGCTGCGCGCAGATCCTCGCCGTACCCTGGGTCACCCGGCAGATGTTGCTCAGCCGTGAGGAGTTGCGTGGCGCCTCGTTCGCCGAGATTGAGAACGAGGTCCGCTGGCGCCTGGAACGCTTCATCGAGGAGCAGGCGCGCAGTTTTGACCCGGAACGACCGGGCATCATAGCCTTTCACGGCAGCCTGGATGGCGCGCAGGTCGGCGCCGAGCGGGTGATGACCCTCGGCCAGGATCTGGTATTGCCCCGCTCGCTGTTCATCCATCCCGGGGTGGCCTATGTGGCCCTCGGTCACATCCATCGCCACCAGGCGCTGCACCATGACCCGCCGATGGTCTATCCCGGTAGCCTGGAGCGGGTTGACTTCGGCGAGCGTGACGAGCCAAAGGGTTGCGTGCTGGTGGACATCAGCGCCGGCAAGGCCCGCTGGAGTTTCCATCCGCTGCGGGCGCGTCCATTTGTGAGTATCGAACAGGATCTGCGGCACAGCAGCGATCCGTCCAGGGAGCTTGCCACGCTGATCGCGCGCCGGGATCTGCGCGAGGCGGTGGTGCGAGTGGAGCTGCGGGTCACCCGTGAGCAAGCCGACGGGCTGCGGTCGGAGGAGATCCGGCGCCTGCTCGATGAAGCCGGGGCCTTCGTGGTCGCCGGGATCATGTTTCACGTGGAACGTGCTGGCCGCCGGCGCTTCGCCGCCGCCGAGCCTGAACTCCTCGACGGCCTTACCCCCCGGCGCGCCCTGGAACTCTACCTGCGCGCCAGGCAACCGCCCCTCAGCCCGGAACGCATCGCCGCCCTGCTCGCTGCCGCCGATGAACTCATACAATCGTGACGCGTAATGCCACGACCCGGGGCATGTTCAGACCCGTCTGACCATCCAGCCTTCATCTCCACACCTCCACAGCTCTCCAGGCCGGTTGTGTGGAGGTGTAGAGCTGCGGAGATATGAAGCGGACGAGGTGGTGCACCCGAAGTTGCTACCATGCAGCAGGCCCGTGGGAAAGCAACGAAGCGCTTGCAGGCCTTCAGCGCGGTCACGAACCCACCGACAGCCTCGCGCGGCAGTGGCTGCCATCGGAGCAAGGATCACCTGGCGCAAGGCTCGGCCAGCTCCGGCAGCCGCTGCGCCAGACTGCGCCGCTGGGGGGTCACTTCAAACACGCGCGCCCCGGCGCTCACCAGCGCAGCGACCAGCCCCGGCGCGGCCTCGGGGGTCGCGGCAATGCGCAGAACGCCGTGGCCGGCCGGGGTAGCATCGTAGCCGAAGCGGGCCGCCACCGCCGCAACGATCGGGAGAGGTTCGGCGGTGATGAGCAGTGAGTCTTCGCCCGCCAGCAGCGTCTCGATCGGGCCGTAGGTGAGCAGGTGGCCCGCGCGGAGCAGGGCCACATGGGTGCAGAGTTGCTCCACTTCCTGCACCTGCTGGCTGGCGAGCACGACGGTCAACCCTTCCGCATGCAGGCGCCGGAGCACCTGGCGCACGGCCGCGGCCCCGGCGGGGTCGAGATCAAGAGTAGGTTCATCGAGGAAGAGCAGGCGTGGCTGGTGAAGCAGGGCCGCGGCCACGGCCAGACGCCATCGGTCGGCGCACGAGGCTTCACGGGCAAGCACATCGGCGCGCTGCGCCAGATCTACCTGGCGCAGCACCACATCCACCGACGCTGCCCAGCCGTGCCTCCTGAACGTGGCCAGGAGGCGCAGGTTAGCGCGCAGTGACAGCCCCCCAACAAGGGGCGGGACCGCATCCACCACACCGGTGCGTGCGCGAATAGCCGGCCGCTCACGCCACAGATCATGGCCGAGCACCGCGCCAGCTCCGCTGCTGGGACGCAGGCGTCCCGCGAGCAGCTTGATCAGCGTGCTCTTACCTGCCCCGGGCGGACCAAGCAGGCCCAGCAGCACCCCCTGCGGCACCACCAGGCTGACACCGGCAACGCTGCGCTGCGTCCCCTCGTATCTGGTCAGCCTGGCGGTCTCGATAGCAAGCGGCGTCGCAGGCATGACACCCTCCCGGTCACACGACTCCCAGCAGGAGTGTAGCGCGAGACGGGCGCCTGCGCGTCGGCGCGCAGCGCGATTGGTGGTTGCCGATCGTGCCGTGGGGAAATCGTACCAGAGGCGGAGCCTACCCGCCCCGGCGGCGGCCCAGCCCCTCAGAACACATGGTTTCCAGACCCGTCAGAGCGAAACCGCTGACACGACTGGCTTGAGACCGGGTCGGCGCCAGCCGCCTGGCGCTCAACCAACCCCTCGCCGGGTCCGTGCCGCTCCGAGGGTCCGAGGCGCAGAGCGATCCGCCTGCCCTACGCTACAACAACGGCGACATTAGTCGGGTCAGATTCTCGAAGAGCCGCTTGTGGAGCGGGCGGCGGAGCCACTCATCGAGGGTCACCTCCAGCGAGCGCGCCGCATAGTCAGCCTCAACACGTCGCAGATCGGCAACCACACAGGGGTCGTAGCAGATGAGTGTCACTTCCAGGTTCAATTCAAACGAACGCATATCCATATTGCTGGAACCGATCACTGCAATGTCGTCATCAATACTGATCGTCTTGGTGTGAAGCAGAACTGGAGAGCGATAGAGACGTATTTTTACTCCTGAACGCAGCAATTCTTCATAATAAGAACGTTGCGCATGGGACACCAGAAACTGATCGCGTGCCTCAGAGTTGAACATTGTGACCTCAACCCCGCGCAACGCTGCCGAGATCACCGCCATCATCAGCGCCTCATCAGGCACGAAGTAGGGATTACAGATCACCAGCTTCTCTCGCGCGGCGTGGATCAGGTCGACAAACAGGCGCAGATTATTCTCGCGTTCGAAGCCCGAGCCACTGGGGAGCACCTGGCACAACGACGTGCCACCAGGCGTGAACGTGATCGCGCTGAACGGATCGTCGGGATCGACCGTTCGCTGCCCCGTCTCAGAGTACCAGTCGGCGCGGAACACAGCGTCCAGAGTATCAACCACCGGACCGGACACGCGGGCCACCAGCTCGTCGTAGTAGAGGTTATCGCGGCGGTGGTACGCGCGGTGGATCAGGTTGAGCGACCCGGTATAGGCTATCTCGCCGTCAATCACCACGATCTTGCGGTGATTGCGCAGATCGGGCCGGTTGACATCATCGAGGCGGTAGAGCGGAAGCATTGGATAGGCGCTGATACCGGCTGCCTGCATGCGTTGCAGGGTGGCGCGGTAGGGCGGGTATTTGCGGCTGCCCACCGGGTCGTAGAGCACCCGCACCGTGACACCACGAGCGACGGCCCGCTCCATGGCCCGAAAGCATTCCTCGGTGGCCGCGTC
Organism: uncultured Chloroflexota bacterium; assembly: GCA_937120965.1. Classification (GTDB taxonomy): domain Bacteria; phylum Chloroflexota; class Chloroflexia; order Chloroflexales; family Chloroflexaceae; genus JACAEO01. The sequence continues at coordinate 8,420 of CAKZKA010000251.1, read as the reverse complement.
GGCAATGAGAATATAAAACTGGATGTGGACAAAGCGCTGCGCCATGTCAATGTCGGCTGCGATACGCGCCAGGATGGCGTCGTAGTCGGTGAGGATCTCCACGCCATTCTCCGCCGTGGCCGGCAAGGCCCCCAGCGCGGTGCTCAGGTCCACAAACGGTTGGTAACGCGCCGGGATTTCTGGCGCCAGCAGCGGGCGCATCTCCGGATCGGCCTGCGCCTGCGCGACAACATCTTTGATATAGCCATTGATTTCTTTTTGGAGCGCTATTCGCCGATTAGAAAGTTTCGGGGAACCGATCAATAGGAAAAGGATCACCCCTGGCCACGGAAAGGCAAAGATCAAGAGCATCCAGGCGGTAGCCGAAGAGGGCTTGCGGTTCGCCGGAACAACGAACAGCATCAAGAAGGGGATGATCCAGGTGACAACCGTCAGGGTCAGCGCGATCCAGGGCCATACCGAGGTCATAGGCGCTCCACGCGCCTCAGGTTCTGCCTGGGATCCTGAGGCGAACATAGCCCGTGCCCGGGAGGGTTAGGAGAGCCACACCCTCCCGGAAACATCTCGAAGGGGTGGTTTGGAACCCCGAGTTCCCCACGCCCCTCCCTGTGGCGCGTGGGCGTCGGCGTGCGCGTCGGCATCGCCGCGAGTTCGGAACCCTGAGTTCCCCACGCCCCTCCCTGTGGGGTGGGTTTGAGAAGGTGTGGACCTCCTGCGAAGGGGGTGTGGGAAAGTACGTGTTCACACTTCTCCCGGGTACGCGGGCATCCTGCCTGCATTCAGGCCATTGCGGGCGGGACGCCCGCGCACCCGGGGTGGCGCCTTATAACATTTTGGATTTTGGATTGCCACGCTGGGCAGCACAACGCCTGAAACCGCTTCGAGCAATGCGGCATCATCAACAGTAATTGGTATAACACCTTCGGCGGAGGGAACGCCACTGCCTGGCCCGGGAGGGCACAAAAAACCCGGTGGGCCAGGCCGCACCGGGGACAGTGACCACGAAGCGCTCAGGCGTAGCAGCCGGCGCATATGGGACCGGTGAAGCTGGCAATGATTGTGGGCGCTCCGCTGCGCCGCCGACCTGTATGACTATGGCTGCTATCCATGCCCAATCCCTGGCGCGAGTTTACGCCTGGCTTAGCATCTGGAAACTATCGAAATAGCCCGTAACTATGCCGTCCTGTGCCTCTCACGAAGGGCTGAGGTGAATATACGGGGAAACCGGGTTTCCCCATCCCCCTGCCGGTGGGGCGCCAGCCGCGCCCAGCAGCGGTTGGGAACTGGGGAAACCGGGGTTCCCCATCCCCCTCCCTGGTGGGAGGGCTTGGGAGGGCGTAGCCCTCGTGCGAACAAACCCTTGTTGATCCTGCGTTGTGCGGCGCAGCCGCGTGGAGGGCCGGTGGGGAAACCTGATCTCTCCCCATAGTTCCCCGAAAGGCTACGCAGCAAAACCACGGCCCGCCTACACGCAAGGGGCCTATCGTTCGGCGTGGATCGGGCGAGTTTCGCATGTGCGTGAACGCGAGGAAGTATACTCGCAGACACCGGGAGTGTCAACAGTCTCGTGGTGGGTGGGTGTGACGTAATCTCTAATACCAATTACCGTTGATGATGCCGCATTGCCTGAAGCGATTTCAGGCGTTGTGCTGCCCAGCGTGGCAATCCACAATCCAAAATCTAAAATCCAAAATGGTATAAGGGCGCACAGAACATCCGAGCCAGCGTGGCTTGAAGCGCATTGGAACGCCCGCGCACGGCTCTGGTCTCGAAGCTGGAGCGGGGCCAGGGGTGAGGACCAACCAGCGCATCCCAACGCCATCACGCCTGTCGGCGCCCAACGAAGCGGCGGGCTGACCCTTGCAGGCTTGTCATCTGCGCGCAAGGCGTTATTTAGGCGGCGTTGAGCAATGCGATGGTATAATTGCCGGTAGTGACCGCTTTGACCGGAAGGGGCCGGCATGCCGCAACCCAAGCGACTGGCGCTGATTGATGGTCACGCACTGGCCTTTCGCGCATTTCATGCGCTCAAGGAGGCCGATCTGCGCTCATCACGCGGCGAGCCGACCTACGCTGTGTTCGGCTTTGCCCAGATGCTGCTGACCATGCTGCAAGAACAGCAGCCAGAGTACCTGGCCGTAGCCTTCGATGTAGGTCGCACCTTCCGTGATGATCTGTACGCTGAGTATAAGGCTGGCCGCGCGGAAACTCCCGAGGAGTTTGAGCCGCAACTGGAGCGGATCAAGCAGTTCGTCCACGCCCTCAACATCCCCATCTATACCGCGGAGGGGTACGAAGCCGACGATGTTATCGGTACCCTGGCCCGGCAGGCCACGGCCCTGGGCCTCGAGACGCTCATCCTGACCGGCGATACCGATACGCTGCAACTGGTGGACGAGCACGTGCGTGTCATCCTGGCCAATCCCTACGGCGCCCGCACCACGACCACGCTCTACGATCTCGAGAAGGTGCGTGAGCGCTACGATGGGCTGGTTCCGGCCCAACTGGCCGACTTGCGTGGCCTGAAGGGCGACGTGAGCGACAATATCCCTGGCGTCAAGGGTATCGGCGAGAAGGGCGCCATTACCCTGCTGAAGCAGTTTGGCTCGATTGAGAACCTGTTTGAGCGCTTCGACGAAGTGCCCAACCGTTACAAGAAGGTGCTGGAGGGGCAACGCGAAGTAGCCGAGTTCAGCAAACGCCTGGCGACGATTGTTCGTGACGCCCCGGTGACGCTCGACCTGCAGGCGGCGACGGTGCGCGATTATGATCGCGGGGCGGTGATTCGCCTGTTTCAGGAGTTGGAGATCGGCGCCAGTTCCGGTCTGATCAAGAAGTTGCCGCCATCTTCCGGGAGCGCTGCTGTGCCGGGTGTGCCCACCGCCAACGGCGCTGCCACGCCGCCGGTCGTACAGCAAGATCTGTTCTCCGCCACCCTGCCGGAGACCTTACCACCCGCGCCCCTCGAACGCAGCGGCGCAGAGCAGTTGCCGCTCTTCGAGCTCGATTCGCCCGCAGTGGCCCCGGCGCCGGCTCCGGTTAGCTACGGCGAGTACCGGCTCATCGCCACCGAGGCCGACCTGGCCGATCTGGTAACGCGCCTCACTGCTGCCCCGGCCTTTGCCTTCGACACGGAGGCCACCGGCCTGCGGCCCTTCGGCAGCGATCTGGTGGGCATTTCGCTGGCCATCGCTCCCGGTGTGGCGATGTACGTTCCCATCGGCCACCACAGCGGCCCCCAGTTGCCCCGCGCCCAGACGCTCGCCGCCCTGCGCCCGTTCTTTGAAGATCCCTCCAGGGCCAAGTATGCCCACAATGCCAAGTTCGACCTTGAGATGTTAATGACGGAAGGGATCGTGGTGCGCGGGCTGGCCTTCGACACCATGATCGCGGCGGCGCTACTCGGCAGGCAGCGCGTCGGGCTGAAGGAACTCGCGTTCTTCGAGTTGCGCCTCCCCGAGCCGCCCACTCCCATCGAGGAGCTGATTGGCCGGGGGCGCGATCAGCGCAGCTTCGCCGAGGTGCCGGTGGAACGGGCCGCCCCCTACGCCGCCGCCGATGCTGACCTCACCCTGCGGCTCAAGGCGGTGCTCGAGGCAGAGCTCGCCCGCTACGATCGCCTCGGCGAACTCTTCACCCGTCTGGAGTTGCCCCTGATACCGGTGCTCGCCGACATGGAGCGGGCGGGCATCTTGCTCGACGTGGCCTATATGCGCCAGTTGGGCGCCAGCCTCGAGGCGCGCATCAACGCCCTGGAGGCCGAGATCTACGCCCAGGCCGGCGAGCCGTTCAACATCAACTCGGGGCAACAGCTCAACCAGGTGCTTTTCGAGAGCGGCAAGTTCGGGCTTGATCCGAAGGCTCTCGGGTTGAGCCGGTTGAAAAACGGCGGCTACTCGATCACCGCCGAGGTGCTGGAGCAGCTTGCGCCCCTGGCCCCCATCGCCGCAAGCATCCTGCGCTACCGCCAGCTTACCAGGCTGAAGAGCACCTACGTTGATGCGCTGCCAACCCTGGTCAATCCGCGCACCGGTCGCATTCACACCTCGTACAACCAGATCGGCGCAGCTACCGGGCGCCTGTCCTCTGACTCGCCGAACCTGCAGAACATCCCCGTGCGTACCGAGGAGGGCCGCGAGATCCGGCGCGGCTTCGTGGCCGCGCCCGGCCACCAGTTCATCGCCGCCGACTATTCGCAGATTGAACTGCGCGTACTGGCCCACATCACCGGCGACCCGGCGCTGGTCGAAACCTTTCGCGCCGGCCGCGATATTCACGCCGCTACAGCCGCCCGGCTCTTTGGCGTCTCGCAAGACCAGGTGGATAAAAACCAGCGCCGTATCGCCAAGACGGTGGTCTTTGGCATTATCTACGGGATCAGCGCCTTCGGGCTGGCCCAGCGCCTGGGGCTGGAACGCGCCGATGCCCAGGCCCTGATTGACGGTGTGTTCGCCAGCTTCCCCGGCATCCGTACCTACATTGACACTACCCTGGATCACGCTCGTCGGACCGGTTATGTGAGCACTCTGTTCGGGCGCCGGCGCCACTTCCCCGAGTTGATGCGCGAGGCCAGAGGCCCGCGCGCCCAGGCGGCGATGCGCGAGGCGATCAACGCCCCCATTCAGGGCACCGCCGCCGATCTGATGAAGATCGCCATGATCAACGTCCATCGCCGGCTTCAGGAGCGCGGCCTGGCGACCCGCCTGTTGCTCCAGGTGCACGACGAGCTGATCCTCGAAGCGCCCGAAGCTGAAGTGGAGACGGCCGCGCGTCTGGTGGCCGAGGTGATGGAGCATGTGTACGAGCTTAATGTGCCCCTTGCCGTTGATGTCGAAGCCGGTCCCAACTGGGACGAACTCCAGCCGCTCGCGATTGCGCGCCACTGAGCGGAGCAGCGGGGAACCCTCGCGGGCAGGTGTGACCACGTGAGAGCGGCCCCGGCTCGGCGGGCGGACGCGGAAGGACGCGCGCGCCCCTGGCTTAGCGGGGGATGTGGGATGGCGCGCGTGGCCCCGATGTAGCAGGCGGGTGTAGGAGGGCGCAGCCCCCCACGAATAACCTCATACCTCCCCGAGGTGAAAATAGCCCGCGCGCGGGAGGGTTTGGGGGTAGGGGCGCGGCGCCGCCGCGCCCCTACCCCCTCCCAGGAAACAACCCGCCAGCGGGGAGGGTTTGGGAGGGCTGCGCCCTCCCAAGAATAAATATTTTCATTCTAGCGTTGTGCGCCTCGCGAATGGGGCCTGTCGTGTACGGCGAAGCCACGAGAGTACGACCAGAAAACAACCCAAAAAGTCGGAGGAAAACCCGCAATGTCATTGGTCACCGAAGTAGCCCCGGAACTACAGCTTACCACCGAGGCTGGCCCGCCGACGTTCTCGGTCGTGGCCCCGGTGTTTAACGAAGAGGCACTGATTGAGGAGTTTTGCCAGCGCACCATCGCTGCCCTGGAACCCCTGGGTGAGCCGTTTGAACTGGTGCTGGTCAACGACGGGAGCCGTGACCGCTCAGGGATGATCCTGCGCGCCATCCACGAGCGTGATGCCCGTGTCCGGGTGATCAACTTCTCGCGTAACTTTGGCCACCAACTGGCGATCACCGCCGGTACGGATTATGCCCGGGGCCGCGCTGTCATTGTGATCGACTCTGACCTCCAGGACCCGCCCGAGGTCATCCCCGAGTTAATCGCGAAATGGCGCGAGGGCTACGAAGTGGTCTACGCCGTGCGCGAGGAACGCGAAGGTGAGACCTGGTTCAAACGCACAACGGCATCGGCCTTCTACCGCTTGATCGCCAGAATTACGAATGTTGAACTGCCGGTTGACGCGGGCGACTTCCGTTTGATGGACCGGAAGGTGGTAGATGCGCTGAACCGCATCCGCGAGCATCATCGCTTTATGCGCGGGCTGTCGGTGTGGGTCGGCTTCCGCAGCACGGGCGTCAGTTACACTCGCCACGCCCGCAAGGCTGGCAGCACCAAGTACCCCTTCCGCAAGATGCTCAAGTTTGCCCTTGATGGCATTACCAGCTTCTCCTACCTGCCGCTCCAACTGGCCACGTACCTGGGCTTCATCGTGGCCGCCCTGAGCCTGATCTTCATCCTGGTCGTCTTCGTTATGCGTCTTGGCAGCCCCGATCCCCAGGAGGCCGCCTTCTACGGTCAGGCTTCAACCCTGGCCAGTGTGCTGTTCATCGGCGCCGTGCAGCTTATCTCGTTGGGGATCATTGGTGAGTATGTGGGACGGATCTACGACGAGGTGAAAGGCCGCCCACTGTACATCGTCGCCGAGGCGCTTGGCTTTTCTGAAGCCGACCGCGCGCGCGCGGAGCAGTCGCTCCGGCGTTGAAGTTGAGCAGTGTTCGGACGGTGGCATGCTTTCAGGCTGCGCTTGCAGTGCGACCACGGTGTTTTCCTGGAAGGTTTGCCTTCCACGCTCGAGCTTCTCTCCGAAAGTCTTTCGCGCGCCCGCCATGCAAGTGGCGGGCGCTTCGCGTTGCGAGAAACGATCAGGGCCCAAAAAATCTACCCGTGAAAGGCGCGGGGGGCGGAGGTGAGCGCCAAACGTGCCTGCGTTGCATCGGCCCTGCTCACCCGGGCAACTTTCGTTACACCCGGCACGTATAATGAGAGGTGTGGCTCACGAAGCCTCAGACCGGGCGCATACTGCGAAACGCTGCACATTCACCGTTTGACCACCAGGAGTGAGTTTAAGGGCGGACGGAACATCCGCGCCAACGTGGCTTGTATCGCATTGGAACGCCCCCGCGCGTGGCTCGCCGGGGGTGAGGACCAACCAGCGCATCCCAACGCCATCACGCCCGTCGGCGCCTATACGCTGCCAACGTGGCTTGTATCGCATTGGAACGCCCCCGCGCGTGGCTCGCCGGGGGTGAGGACCAACCAGCGCATCCCAACGCCATCACGCCCGTCGGCGCCTATACGCTCTGTCCGCCCCTGAACAGAAGTGAGTAAGGCAGAAGCGTAAAGCGGGGAAACCCGGTTTCCCCACTCTGGCGGTGAGCGCATCGAACTGCGCCCCCTGCCCGGACGGAGGGCTGGAAAGGGCGCGATCCTCCCTGGAACGAGCTTGTTCATTCCCATTAGGTGCGGCGCAGCCGCGTGGATTGCGACAGTGACGAAGGAGCCAGAGCATGACCACTCAGCAGAGTGGGGCGCGTGGTTCACGCGCCCGGACGGGGCTGATCGCCACGGCGGTGCTGATCCTGGTGATTGTGGGACTGGGTCTCTCAACCATGAAGTTCGCCCAGGTCAACGAAGGCGAGCGGGGGATCATTGTGACCCAGGGTCGCGTTGAGGGTGTCCAGGAGCCGGGGATTTTCTTTCGGCCCTTTGCTCCCTTTACAACCATCGAGGTGGTGAACGTCCGTCGGCAAACCCGCACCATCTCGCAGAACGTCGCCAGTAGCGACAAGCAACTCTACGACATTGATATCCAGGTGGATTACAGCCGGCTCACCAGCCCCGAGGCATTGCGGGCCAGTTATGGCGAGATCGGTGTGCGTGATGAGCAGTTGATCGAGCCGCTCGATGGCTATATCAACGACGCGCTCAAGAGCGCCAGTACACAGTTCACCCTCGATCAGGCGCTCTCGGATCGGGGCGGTTTTGCGTCGCGCATCCGCCAGTTTTTGACCACCAGTGAAGCCGGGCGGCGCAGCCCCAGCGAGCAACTCTACATTCAGATCTACGACGTGAAAGTGCTTGACATCAAGGTTGGCGAGGAGTATGCGCGTCTGCTGGCCGAGAAGGCCAACCTGGAGGTGCAGATCGAGACCGAGCAGAAGCGGCGGGAGCAGATCGAGGCCCAGCAGGCCAACAACCTGTTCCAGGCCGAGCAGGAGGCCCAGGTGGCCCTGACCCGCGAGCGCGGCAAAACGGCGGCAGCCCTCGAGGCGGCCAATCGTGAGGCTCAGGTGCGGGCCATCGAGGGGCGCTACTGGCGCGAGAATCCCGAGTTGTTTGAGTTGCGGAAACGCGAGTTGATGGTCCAGATGCTGGACAACGGGAACATCTGGTTTGTCGATCCAAATACCGATCTGACCTTGCTGCTCAATCGCATGGGCGACACGTCAACCGTCGTCACGCCACCGGCGCAGTCCGAGGTCCAGCCGCCTGCCTCTACGCCGTAGCCCCCCGTGCGGCTGCGCCGCACGCGAGAGGAAACCCGGTTTCCCCATGTTCCAACCGCTGGTGGGAGCGGCTGGCGCCCCTACCGGCAGGGGGATGGGGGCCCCCGGGTTCCCCATCTCTCCCAACCGCCTGCGGTGAGCCTGTCGAACCGCTGGTGGGAGCGGCTGGCGCCCCTACCGGCAGGGGGATGGGGGCCCCCGGGTTCCCCATCTCTCCCAACCGCCTGCGGTGAGCCTGTCGAACCGCTGGTGGGAGCGGCTGGCGCCCCTAC
>CAKZKA010000250.1 GCA_937120965.1 uncultured Chloroflexota bacterium | reverse complement strand
GGCCAGGGAGGGGGCGGCCCTCCCGAAGACGCCCTATGTTCATCGCGGCGTTGTGCGCCATGCGCATGACCGTCTAACGTGAGTATACAGGGAAATGGGGTTTCCCCATGCCCCTCACTGAGGGAAGGGTTTGGGAGGGCGCATCCCTGCCAGGAACAACCTGCCCCCGGCGGCTGTGTCGCGTCCCATCATTCCGCCACGGGCAGCGCGATGCGGAAAGTTGTTCCCTCGCCGACCACCGAACGCACCGCCAGATCGCCGTGGTGCTGCTCGATGATGCTGTAACTCACCGCCAGCCCCAGGCCGGTGCCTTTGGTGCGCGTGGTGAAAAAGGGTTCGAAGATCTTCGACAGATCGTGGGCCGGGATGCCGCTGCCGGTATCGCTGATCTCGATGACCACCATCGCCCTGCCTGCCCGCTCCGCCGCCCCCCCCGCTAGAACCGTCACGAAGCCCTCGGTGTCAAGCTCCGCTTCCCCTTCGACCACAGCGGTTTTCACGTGGAGTTCGCCGCCTTCGGGCATGGCCTCGAGGGCGTTGAAGATCAGATTGAAACATACCTGTTTGAGATGATTGCTAACGGCGAACACCCGCGGTAGTTGCCCTGCCCGCTGGCGGACCAACTGCACCCGCTGCTCGGCGAGTTGCGTCTCGGTCAGGGTCAGCACCGCATCGAGGATCTCGTCCACATCCGCCGGGCGCATCCCCTCCCGGCTGGGGCGGTAGAAGTCGAGCATGCGCTGGACGATGCTGATCAGCCGCTCGATCTCCTCCTGGGTCATTTTCAGGTAGCGCTGCCGCTTCTCCTCGGGAAGGGGTCGGGTCAACAGCAGGTACACCGAGTTGTGGATGGCCTGGAGGGGGTTGTTGATCTCGTGGGCCAGCGACGCCGACAGACGGCCCAGGGCCGCGAGTTTCTCCGCCTGCACCAGTTGCTTGGCGATGCGCTGGCGTTCGCTCACGTCCCGGGCGATCACCAGGATCAGGCGCTCACCGGCGTGGGACACGGCGCTGAGGCTGACCGCGACCGGGGTGGTCTGCTCCTGCCGGGTGCGCAGGTCCATCTCGATTTCCGGACCCTCGGGCACCGACGCGCTACTGTTGCCCTCACGGGTCCTCTGCACCAGTTCGGCCAGGGCCGGCAACAGGTGATCGAGGGGCATGGCCACCAACTCGGCGTGACTATAGCCGCTGAGTTGTTCCAGGGCCAGATTGGCATCGAGGATCGTCCGTCCGGTGGCGTCAACCAGCAGCACCGCATCGCTGGCATGCTGGAGCAAGGCCCGATAGCGGCCCTCGGAGGAGGCGACGCGTGTGTAGAGGCGCGCATTCTCAATCGCGACCGCGGCCTGGGCCGCCAGCAGCATCAAGAGTTCCTGATCGTCCTCGGTAAAGGGCTGGCGCGTGTGCCCCTTCGCGGCATTGAGCACCCCCAGCACCCGCTCGCCGGCCAGTACCGGCACCGACAGGGCCGAGCCGACCTCTTCGGTCAGGAACGCGCCGCGCAGGTCGTCAACGGGGAGAGCCAGATCGCCGCTGAAGTCGAGGCGTACCGGCTGGCGGCGCATCGCCACCCAGCCAGCCAGACTGCGCTCGGTTGCCACACGATGGCCCACGCGCACCTGGGCGGGGAGACCGGAACAGGCAACGATGCGCAGCCACTGCCCATCGTCCTCGAACAGCATCAGCGAGGCGCGGTCGGCGTCAAGCTCGGTGCGCACGGTCTCGATGATCAGATCCTGCAGGCGTTGCAGATCGAGTTCGCCGAGCAGACGCTGGCCGATGCGCACCACCGGGCGCAGGGCCGCTACCCGGTCGTGTGAGCGGGCCGCGCGCCGCTCGCTGGCAAGTTCCAGGGCCGTGGCGCGCAGATCGTCGGCGGTGAAGGGTTTGAGCAACAAGCCCCGCGCCCCCAAACGCATCGCCTGAGCGATAAACTCGACCGAAGCGTTGCTGCACATCAGGAGAATTGGCGCACTCACGTGCTGCTCGCGCAACTGCTGGAGCAGAGCCAGCCCAGCGCCGTCTGTCGTGGGGCCATCGAGCAACACCACATCATACGAGTGTGCCAGAAGCGCATCGCGGGCCGCAGCGGGGGAAGCCGTGGTCTGAACGACAAAGCCGGCTTCGCGCAGCGTTACCGCACAGACTTCACGGGTGATCGCGTCACCATCGATCACCAGGGCATGCCCGGAATGGTAACTCATAGGATAGGGCGAGCGTGATAGGGGTGAACCCTCTATGGCGCTCACAACTTCATCCGCCGTTCAAGCTCCTGCCAGACCGCCTCAAGGGACACGTTTTGATCCTCGAGCAACACAACAATATGGTACAGCAGGTCGGCCAGTTCATAGACCAGTTCGGCGTGAGAGGCATTTTTCGCCGCGATAATCACTTCCACCGCTTCCTCGCCAACTTTCTTCCCGATCCGATCCACCCCATCCCGAAGCAATCGGGCGGTGTAGGAGGCTTCAGGCGCCACAGCGCGCCGCTCACGCACCCCGTCGGCCAGTCGGCTGAGCACGGCGCCGGCAGGCGCCAGACGCCGGGTAAGTGTTCCGCTGGCATCGTAGTGAAAGCAACTCCGCTCGCCGGTGTGGCAAGTAGGCCCGGCGGGTTCAGCCAGCACCAGCAGCGCGTCGCCATCACAGTCAACCCGCAGGTCAACCAGGCGCAACACGTTCCCGCTGGTCTCGCCTTTCCGCCAGATCGCCTGCCGGGAACGACTCCAGAAGGTCACCAGGCCGGTTGTGCGAGTCAATTCAAGCGCCTCGGCATTCATATAGCCGAGCATCAACACCTCGCCACTACGCGCGTGCTGCACAATCGCTGGCGCCAGGCCCTGCTGGTCAAAGCGGACTTCCATGGATCTCTCGTGCTAGTGGTTTGTCAACCAGGTTGTGATGGAATAGTTTTTTGCGGGGAGGGCTTCGCCCTCCCACGCCCCCTCCCGCCACGTGCATCACAATTATCGTGGCAGACCACCGGCAGGCCCCTAATGGCGGAAATGCCGCCGACCGGTAAAGACCATAGCTGCGCTGGCGGCATTGGCGGCGGCAATCACCTCCGCATCGCGGACCGAGCCACCGGGCTGGATCACCGCCGTGGCGCCGGCGCGCAGGGCCGTTTCCACGCCATCGGCAAAGGGGAACAGCGCATCACTCGCCACCACACTACCGGCGAGTGACAGGCCGGCCTGCTGGGCCTTCCAGACCGCCAGGCGCGAGCTGTCAACCCGGCTCATCTGCCCGGCTCCGATGCCAAGGGTGCGATCGGGGCCGGCATAGACAATAGCGTTGGACTTCACGTGCTTGACCACGCGCCAGGCGAAGCGCAGGGCCCGTTCCTCATCGGGGGTTGGGGCGCGCCGTGTTACGACGCGCCACTCCTCAGCGGCCAGGGGCGCCCGGTCGGCCTCCTGGGCCAGCACGCCGCCGGGAACGCTCCGCAGCACGATTTCCGGGTTCATACCGATGGGTTGGAGCGCTTTGAGCAGGCGCAGGTTCTTCTTCTTCTGGAGATGCTCCAGGGCTTCGGGGAGAAACTCGGGGGCAATGATGATCTCGGTAAAAATCTCGCCGATCGCCCGGGCCAGAGCCAGGTCGAGGGGCTGATTAACGGCAATGATCCCGCCGAACGGCGCATCGCGGTCAGTTGCGAACGCCTTCTCCCAGGCCTCCAGGAGGGAGGGAGCCACGCCGACACCGCAGGGATTGGTGTGCTTGATAATCGCGACAGCGGCGCCCTCGGCGGCGGGGAACTCGCCGATCAACTCCGCCGCGGCGCCAGTATCGAGGATATTGTTGTAGGAAAGCTCCTTGCCGTGCAATTGCGTAAACAGGCGCTGGAACGCGCCATAGAGAGCGGCGCGCTGGTGCGGATTCTCGCCGTAGCGCAACGACTGGACGCGAGGCCAGGCTGCGACCAGCGTCTCGGGGAAGGGATCGGCGGCCAGGTAGGTGGCGATAGCAGCATCGTAAGCGGCAGTATGAGCAAAGGCCTTCGCGGCCAGGCGCTGGCGCGTCGCGAAGCTCACCGCGCCCGCGCGCAACTCAGCAAGGGTTGGGGAATAATCGGACGGATCGACCAGAGTCACAACGTGGGCAAAGTTCTTGGCGGCCGCGCGCAGCAGAGCCACGCCGCCGATGTCAATCTGCTCGATGGCCTCATCGAGCGTCGCCTCGGGACGGGCGATGGTTTGCTGGAAGGGATACAGATTGACCACCAGGAGGTCAATCGGCGCCAGGCCATACTCGGCCAGTTGGGCCATATGGGCGGGCCGATCACGCCGGGCGAGCAGGCCAGCGTGGATGGCGGGATGCAGCGTTTTGACGCGGCCATCGAGGATTTCGGGAAAACCGGTGACTTCGCTGACCGGCTGGGCAGGCAGCCCGGCCTCGACCAGCATGCGCCAGGTATTGCCGGTCGAAATCAGCGTAACACCGAGGCCCAGCAACTCGCGAGCCAGGTCAATCACGCCCGACTTATCGTACACACTGAGTAATGCGCGCACAGATGCTCCATACAACGAAAAAAGCCCTCCCCTGGCGACGGGCAGGGTCGCAGCCGGAGCTTATTCTATCACACCTGGAGGGGATTCGTGCAAGGCCGAGGCAGCGCGCAGTTCCTCGGCGCGGGCGCGGAGGGCGGAAGCGGCGGCGCGGGCGCGCTCGGAGCCGATCATCCGTGTGGCGCTCTGTTCAAAGCGATTGACGGCTGCCAGCATCTGGGCCACCGTGGCGCGGCTCACATCGGCGACGCCGACGTGCCGATAGGCAGCCTCGAGCAGGGCCGACGCGCCCGCGCCGACAAAGGTGGCAGCGATGCGTTCAAACTCAGGGGCGAGGGTCTCACCGAAGCTTGGCTCGCGCAACTCGACCAGGCCGTTCCGCAGCAGTTGCCCGATGATCTCGCAGGTGCGAAACTCACCCAGGCCGCTGCGCTGCGCAATCTGGGCAACGGTATTCTTCCCGTTCACCATCGTCAGCACGCGCCACTCCTCAGCCTCCAGGTTGATCTCGCCCGAGCCGGAGGCCGGGTTTGGCACCAGGCGCGGCACCAGGGCCAGGGAGGGGATCTGCTGTTGCAGGGCCGCCCAGGCCTCCTGGTGCATGATCCCCTCCATAATGATCGCCTCATTCGAGAGGGTGATCGTCGGCGTATCCAGGCGCCGGTCGTCGTAGAAGCGGAAGGGACCCGAGGCGAGGGTAAAGAAGGCCAGGACAGCATCGAGGGGGCGCATTCCGGGCACGCTGGCGCCGATGATCTGCCCGTCGCGGAAGTACAACCAGCCCTCCAACGTCTGCCCGGTGCGCTGCCCGCGGATATGCACCCCGCCGGTCTTCTTGCTCAGGGCAACGAGTTGAATGATATCCGTCAGCGGAAACTCGCTCAAATCGCCGGAGAGGGCCATGGTCTCACCGTAAAAAGGGAGTCGCGCGGCCAGCATCTAACGCTAGCCGTCGCTCCCGCGAACCGACACCCGCCACAGCGCCGGGCAGACCACCTGAGCCAGCCTCAGGCTGGCGCGCGAGACGCACCAGATGGTCTGGTGCTCTCAGCGGCTCAATCATCGTGCTCAGCGCCTTAGAGTTTACTGATCACCGCCCGGCTGATGGCGCGCAGCGTCTCGAAGACCCCTGCGCCCGTCGTGGCAACGGCTTCGATCCGTGGCCAGTTCATCCGGGTTACGCCCAGGTAATGATCCATCGTCTGCACCGAGACCAGGACATCCTCGGGCAGATCGCGCTTGTTGTACTGCACCACAATCGGAAACTCGGAAAACTTCTTGTTTTGCCGCGTCACATTCTGCGCCAGTTCGCGGAGACTATTGACATTCTCCTGCATCTTCTTCTTGTGGGAATCGGCAACAAACACCACCCCATCGGCGCCGTTGAGCACGGCTACCCGGGTGCGCTCGTACAACACCTGACCGGGCACGGTATACAGATGAAAGCGAGTCTGAAATCCGCGGACCTTTCCCAGATCGAGGGGCAAAAAGTCGAAGAACAGAGTCCGTTCTGTCTCCGTCGCGATTGACAGCAGGTCACCTTTGATCTCTTTTGGCACCTGACTGTGAATGTACTGCAGATTCGTCGTCTTGCCGCACATACCGGGGCCATAGTAGACGATCTTGCAGTGAATTTCGCGTGCCGCAACGTTGATTAGCGCCATAGGTTCGCTCGCATGCCTGTTGAGAGGAAGAGGGGCGGGGCGACCTGCAACGGCGTCGGCCACAGCACGGGGCAGCGCCTCGCAGGTACCCGGAACCGCCGCCAGTTAATCGCGGAACAGCAGGTCGATCGTATCTTCCATTGAAGTGCGGAACGACGAGCCGAGCACCTCGTCACGGGCCTTATGTTGTTGCCGAACACGCTCAAGCACCGTGGCCAGTTCATCGGTAGCTTTTTTCGTTAACACCTTCACCAGACCGATATGGGTGCCTTTGTTGAAAATGATGCACAGGATCCACTGCTCTTCAATCAGCGCGATGAAAATGTTCTCGCGCACCCCCTGCTGGAAGGTGTTCCGAAAATCCCGCTCGCGCAGCAGTTTGGCCACCTCACGGGATGAAGCAAAGACGCCCGCGATCAGCGCACCCAGAGCGGTGATATCCTGCCGATCAGCGTCACCCTTCGAGGAGATCACCTGGCCACTCTTATCGAGGAGCAGAGCATAATCGCTGGACGTATCTTCGACCAGCCGGCCAAGGCACTCCTCTATCTGGACCAACTCCTCTGAAGGAACAATGATACTTGTCAGCTGTGGATCCATCGCGGCCTACCTTATTGAGAGCTAGTGCAGGGAACCGCCAGACGCTTGCTCCCCAAAATTATAGCACAGAGACAGCAACAACCCGGGGACGATAGGAAGCTGACCGCGGAGCGGCGCTCCACGGCCAGATCCGCCTCAGATGGCGCTGAGCGCATCAAGCATGTCATCACGATGTTTTGCCACCAGGAAGCGCACGTAACCCAGATCCTCGCGGGCGCCGGCGAGCAGCAGCAGCATTGCGTCCCCACTGATCGGCTCGATCAGCACGATCCCATTCTCGTACTCGAGCAAGGTCTGAATGGCTCCGCCCTTATCGATTTCGCGTCCCAGGGCCTCGGCCATGGCGAGGCCGTTCGAGGCCACCGCGCACACGGCGTCTACGTCCACCTCAGGGCTGGCTACACTCTCGATCAGCAACCCATCGGTGGCGACGACCGCGGCCAGTTCCACGCTTTCAACCGTGCGGAAGCGACCCAACAGGTGTTGCAACTTGCCACTCATCTCTCATGCTCTCCTTGCGACACGCTTCGCCCTGAGCGAGGCGGTGGGCATAGCCATTATACACATAAGATCATACAATGGTGCGACCAGACGTAGGAAGGCTGCATCTTTCGGTGGCCTCGACGCGCCAGATGGTCGCTCGTCGCGCCCCTGAGCCGCTGTCGGGCCGGGTCACGAACCGGTTGCCTGGAACTGACCGGCCCTTCGCCCTGATAAATATCGTGATGCATTTCCCTGGTAACGCTCCGGGAACATGGTATACTCCATGCAGGGCCTCGCGCGAGGTCTGCACCGTCAGGGTGACCCGTCCGCTGAGAAGCGCATTGTACCAGGACAACGATGGGCCTTGCACTGATGATTTCGCTACTGCGCGCCGCATTGCTCGCCACCTGGCTCGTACTGAAGCCGGTGCTGGGATGGTTCTTTATTGTGATCGGCCTGATCGGCATGCCTATGCCGATTGTCAACGGGTTGATCTTTTTGCTGATCGGGCTGGCGCTGGTCGGCCCGCGCAACCGGGTGATCCGCTGGAGCCGGGTGCATCTCAAGTTGTTTCTCAAGGCCTGGGCAACGCACCCCTACCCGTTGATCGGCCGGGTTGGCCGTATTGCGCAGCGTTCGGCGCAAGAGATTTCCCGGCAGCACCGCCGCCTGCGCTGGTGGTGGCTGGAACGCAAGGCGCGGCGACGGTCCCTCGGCGCTGATCAGCCGCGCGATGTGGCCAGCCCGGTCAGCGACGCTGTCTGATCTGAACCAGGTCTATGATCACCATCCACGTCAGGTTATTTGCGGCCCACCGCGATATCGTTGGCCGGGCGGAAATGACCGTGCAGCAGGAAACGGGAGCCACCGTCGGCGCGGTGTGGGAGCGCCTGGTCGCGGAATATCCATCCCTCGGCCGCTACACCGGTCGCCTCCTCTA
This sequence comes from uncultured Chloroflexota bacterium, assembly GCA_937120965.1. Taxonomy (GTDB): domain Bacteria; phylum Chloroflexota; class Chloroflexia; order Chloroflexales; family Chloroflexaceae; genus JACAEO01. Next base: position 27,424 of record CAKZKA010000250.1, on the reverse strand, counting down.
CGCCGTTAACCAGCAGTTTGCCGAGCCGGGCGCTGTGCTCCAGGACGGCGACGAGGTCGCGATCATTCCCCCCGTAAGTGGCGGCGCGCGCCGCATTGAACCCGGTCAGGTATGCAACCGTTTCAACCCTTTGTGATCACCGCGGCGCCCCTCGACCCGGCGCCTCTGGTCGCCTACGCGCAGACGCCAGATGACGGCGCGGTTGTGACCTTCGCTGGCGTGGCCCGCAATCAGTTCGGCGGTCGCTCGACCGCGTTTCTCAGCTACGAAGCCTATGCCGAGATGGCCGTGCCGGTGCTTGCCCGGATCGCCGAGGAAGCCCGCGCGCGCTGGCCGATTGGCCGGGTGGCGATACACCACCGCATCGGCACCCTGGAAATCGGCGAAACCGCCGTGCTCGTCGTCGTTGCCGCGCCGCACCGCCAGGAAGCCTTTCAGGCCGCGGCCTACATTATGGACCGGATCAAGGAAATCGCCCCGATCTGGAAAAAAGAGCACTGGGCCGATGGTGAGGCTGAGTGGCGCCACGAGTGATACCATTTCAGATTGTAGATTTTGGATTGCAGATTGTCGCGCAAGGCGTCCAGGTGCGCTTTGACGCAACGCTGCTTGCGGAATGTTCAAGTGAAATTGGTATGATACCATTTTGGATTTTAGATTTTGGATTGTGGATTGCCACGCTGGGCAGCACAACGCCTGAAATCGCTTCAGGCAATGCGGCATCATCAACGGTAATTGGTATGAGTGGCGCCAGGCGCGTTTTGCAAGGATACTGTTGACAAACCCGGGTACGTGGGCCTCCGGCCTGCACGAGGATTAGACGCCCGCGCCCCGCGGGGACAAAACGGGGTTTGCCAGCAGTATTTGCCAGGGAGAGAAAGCCGCGTTCTTCAATCCTCGCCCCGCGGGGAGGTTCGCGAAGGGATAGCCCTTCCCGCAACATGGTCATCCTGGTGGTGGGCGACGCCGCCGTATGGATGTCGCGCATCCCATGCCCGAGTTACCCGAAGTCGAAATCATTGCCCGTTCGCTGGCGCCGCAACTGGTCGGGCGCACGATCCTGGACGTTGAGCACCTCGACTGGGAACGCATGGTCGAGACCCCCTCGGCCAGCGCGTTTCGCCAGGCAATCGCCGGCCGCCGCATTGGCGCTGCGCGGCGGCGCGCCAAATGGCTGCTCTTCGATCTGGATGCCGGCTGGACCCTGGCGATCCATCTGCGCATGTCGGGGCGCCTGGAGATCCACTCCCCCGCCGACAGTGCCCGTTCCCACGTCCATCTGGTTTTGCGCCTGGACAACCAGCAGCGCCTGTTCTTCGACGACGAGCGCAAGTTCGGCCGGGTGCGGCTCCTGGACGCCGCCGGGCTGGCCGCCCTCGATGCGGCGTATGGCCCGGAGCCACTCGATGACCGCTTCACGGCTGCCGATCTGGGGCGCATCCTCCACGGGCGACGCACGCGCATCAAGCCACTCCTGCTCGACCAGCGGATGATCGCCGGTATGGGCAACATCTACGCCAGCGAGGCTCTCTGGCTGGCGCGCATTCACCCCCTGACCCCGGCCTGCGCCATCGAGGCCGCCGACGTGACGGCGCTGCATGCCGCTATCCGCCAGGTGTTGACCAGCGCCATCGAGCATGAGGGCAGTTCGTTACGCAACTACCGCAATGGCTACGGTCTGCGCGGCCAGAACCAGGAACACTTTCTGGCCTACGACCGCCGCGGCCATCCCTGCCAGCGGTGCGGCACGCCGATCGAACGCATCGTGGTTGGCCAGCGCAGCACCTTTTTCTGCCCCACGTGCCAACCGTCGCCGCTAATGTGAACATATGGGGAACCCGGGTTTCCCCATGCCCCTGCCTGTGGGGTGCCAGCGGCTCCCACCAGCGGTTGGGAACCGGGGAACCCGGGTTTCCCCAACCCCCTGCCTGTGGGGGTGCCAGCCGCTCCCAGCAGCGGTTGGGAAGCGGGGAACCCGGGTTTCCCCAACCCCCTGCCTGTGGGGGTGCCAGCCGCTCCCAGCAGCGGTTGGGAAGCGGGGAACCCGGGTTTCCCCATGCCCCTGCCGGTGGGGTGCCAGCGGCTCCCACCAGCGGTTGGGAACCGGGGAACCCGGGTTTCCCCAATCCCCTGCCGGTGGGGTGCCAGCGGCTCCCACCAGCGGTTGGGAACCGGGGAACCCGGGTTTCCCCATGCCCCTGCCTGTGGGGGTGCCAGCGGCTCCCACCAGCGGTTGGGAACCGGGGAACCCGGGTTTCCCCATACTCCTGCCTGTGGGGGTGCCAGCCGCTCCCAGCAGCGGTTGGGAACCGGGGAACCCGGGTTTCCCCAACCCCCTGCCTGTGGGGGTGCCAGCCGCTCCCAGCAGCGGTTGGGAACCGGGGAAACCGGGTTTTCCCTGACACCCCTGCTCAGGGGAGCATTTGAGCAGACCAGATCCCCAGAATCGTTCCGCGTTTTACCCGGCGTGCCGGTCATGCTCGGCGTACAGCCGGTCAGCCAGAGCGCGCACCAGGGGAAACTCATCGAACCAGCCGTTGCGATCCTCCCAGAACTCAGCGAGGGTGCGGGCGCCAGCCCGTTCGTAGACTAACGCCTGGCCCAGCATCTCCAACCGGTCAAGCGCCTTTACCAGCCGGGCCTCGGGCGTAGTTCCCTGACTGTACTCTTCCCAGAGCGTCAGATAGCGTGCGGCCTGCGGTAGCCCGTTGAGCAGTTCGAGCAGCGCCTTGCGCTCCGCTTCTTGCTTGGCCGTTGCTCCGAAGAGCCGCCGGGCCGAGGCCGGGAGATCGCCAATGAGCGCCTCGGCCATGTCGTGGATCAACGCCGTGGCAAGGAGCCGTTCCCGGTCCAGCTCGGGGTGCTGATCGCCGATGATCAGCGCCAGAATTGCCACACCAAAACTATGCTCGGCGACACTTTCCACATCGCCCAGGCCGCGCTGCAGCCAGCCCGTGCGCGGTAGGAGCTTGAGCGTCTGCAAGCGGATCTGTAATTCGGCCAGGGTCGCAACCGCGCAGTCATCCATGAAGCCTCCTCATCCTCTGGAGTTTGCTGGCGAACGCGCAACAGCCGGTGACGTACCATGCGCCTGAGGGCAACCCGGTTGCCTCATCTCCCTCATTGGAACCAGAGGGGAAACCGGTTTTCCCATCGCCCCCGGCAGCGGTTGGGGGCGGCAAGACCCGCGGTCCCTGAGCCTTTTCCTGGCGGGGAGAGTTTGGGAGGGCGCAGCCCTTCCAGGAGCGTTCAACCCCGCAGGGTAGCAGCGCAGCCGCACGGGCGTCTGTCTGCCGGCACGCCCGGTTCCCCAGAGGGCACGTTCGACGTATGTCTGTAGTATACCCAGCATTTGCATAAGAGTGGTACTATACGTTTATACACCCGCCAGGACCATCAAGAGCGCCAGGGAGCGCATGTGCGAGTAGTCATCAGTGGGAGTTTCTGGTCCCAGCCGACGGTTGGGAGCGGGCAGTATCTCCATGGGTTGCTGCGCTGCCTGCCACAGGTGGCCGCAGAGCATCGCTACCTGTTGCTGACGCCGGCCTATTTGCCTCCCGGCCCGGCGCTTCCTCCCGGTGTAGACGGAGTCTGTCTGCCGACGCCATTTGACCGCTTGAACCGCAATCTGGCCAAGCTCTGGTTTGAGCAGGTGGCGTTTCCCCGCGCGGCGGCCCGGCTGACGAAGCGCAACGTTGCCGTGGCCCTGGTGCCATACTTCGCGCCCCCGCTCCGCTGCCGGTTGCCGGTGGTGACGACGGTTGGCGACATCATTCCCCTGGTGTTGCCCGAGTATCGCGACGGAGCGCGTGTCCGCGCCTATCTGGCGCTGGTGCGCCGGGCTGTGCGCCGCAGCGCGCACGTGCTCACCTTCTCGGCCCACAGTCGCGCCGATATTATCACCCATCTCGGTCTGCCGCCCGAACGCGTCAGTGTCGTGCCGCTCGCCGCAGGTGAACAGTTTACGCCTGGCGACGCTGAAGCCGCTCGCGACGAGCTGGCTCGACGCTACGGTATCCGCGGGCCGTTCATTTACTACGTCGGCGGTCTCGACGCGCGCAAGAACGTTGCGACGCTGGTGCGCGCCTTTGCCCTGTTACGCTCGCGCGGGGTGCAGGCGCACCTGGTGATTGCTGGCCGGCCGCTGGGCCGCGACCCGCACCTGTTTCCCGACCTCGATGCGCTGATTACCGACCTGGAGCTTGATTCGTGTGTCAGGCGGGTTGATGTGCCGGCGGCGGATGGTCCGCTCTTCTACCGGGCGTGCAGTGTCTTTGCCTTCCCCTCGCGCTACGAGGGCTTCGGCTTGCCGCCGCTGGAGGCGATGGCCTGCGGCGCGCCGGTGGTAACGAGCGACGCCAGTAGTTTGCCCGAAGTGGTTGGCACCGCGGCGCTGCGTGTCGCGCCCGATGACGTGGTGGGGTGGGCCGCGGCCCTGGGGCGCGTGCTGAGTGACGCGCACCTGCAGGCCGAATTGCGCGCCCACGGATTGGAGCGTGCGGCTCGCTTTTCCTATCGCAGGGTGGCCGAAGAGACGCTACGGGTGTTGGAGCGAGCCGCATCGGCCAATCGCCGGCTGCGTTGAGTCGATTGGCGTCAGCAGTCACGCATATCGGATGGCGAAGGTGTGGTCGGGGTGTGGGGAAACGGCGTTCCCCCACACCCCGGCAGATCGAGTTGAGCGGGCGTTGCCGGCGTGTGCCTGCCCCGCAGGATGAGACAGCAGAGGGTGGGGCAACCGGGGTTGCCCCACCCTGCTTAGCCTGCCCTGGCCTCGGCGGGTTGCGCCGCGGGCTCAATACCCTTGAGGGCGGCGACGATCAGATCGCGGTTGAGGCGGGCGATCGTATCCATGCTGATCTCCTTCGGACAAACGGCGGAGCATTCACCAATGTTGGTGCAATTGCCGAAGCCCTCGAGATCCTGCTGCATCACCATGTTGACCGCCCGCTGGTAGCGCTCCACCTGGCCCTGGGGCAGGAAGCTCAGGTGGGCAGCCTTGGCAGCCACAAAGAGCATCGCCGAACCATTCGGGCACGCCGCGACGCAGGCCCCGCAGCCAATGCAGGCGGCGGCGTCCATAGACTTATCGGCGTCGGGCTTGGGCACAGGGATGGTGTTGGCATCCGGCGCGGAACCGGTGGACACGCTGATGTAACCTCCCGCCTGGATGATCCGGTCGAAGCTCGAACGGTCCACCACCAGGTCCTTGATAATCGGGAAGGGCAGGGCGCGCCAGGGCTCGATGGTGATCGTGTCACCATCGTTGAAGCTACGCATGTGCAACTGGCAGGTGGTGATAGCCTGCTTGGGGCCATGGGCGACGCCGTTGATCATCAGCGAACACATGCCACAGATGCCCTCGCGGCAGTCGTGGTCGAAGGCGATCGGCTCTTCGCCCTTCGTGATCAGATCCTGATTGACCACATCAAGCATCTCCAGGAAGGACATATCCGGGCTGATGTGCTCGGCCTGGTAAGTCTTGAACTCGCCTGGCGTCTTGCCATTCTTCTGGCGCCAGACCTTGAGGGTGAGCTTCATAATCGCTATCGCTCCTGGTTGCAGATTGCAGCTTGCAGCGCCCAACCCGGATCATCACCGGCAGCCCGCACTCTGCAATCTGCAATCGGCACTTGAACATCACTTATAGCTGCGCTGCGACGGCTTGACGTACTCGAAAACCAGAGGTTCCTTGTGCAATTCGGGTTTGGCCAGGTTACCGGTGTATTCCCACGCGGCGACATAGGAGAAATTCTCGTCATCGCGCCTGGCCTCGCCGTCCTCAGTCTGGCTCTCTTCGCGGAAATGGCCGCCGCAGGACTCGGTGCGGTGCAGGGCATCAATGCACATCAACTCGGCCAGTTCGAAGAAGTCGGCCACACGTCCGGCCTTCTCCAGTTCCTGGTTCAATTCACCGCCATCGCCCGGCACCTTCACGTTCTGCCAGAACTCCTCGCGCAACTCGGGAATGCGCCGGAGGGCCTTGCGCAGGCCAGCATCATTGCGGGACATACCGCACTCGTCCCACATCAAGCGGCCCAGCTCGCGGTGGAAGGAGTCGACGGTACGCTTGCCATTGATGCTGAGCAGCCGCTTGACCCGGTCGCTCACCTCGGCCTCAGTCTCGGCGAACGCGGGGTGGTCGGTGCTCAACCCACCCGGCTTCACGCCGGCCAGGAAGTTGGCGACGGTATAAGGCAGCACAAAATAGCCATCGGCGAGGCCCTGCATGAGCGCCGATGCGCCCAGGCGGTTCGCGCCGTGGTCGGAGAAGTTCGCCTCGCCGGCCACGAACAGACCGGGGACGGTGCTCATGAGGTTATAATCCACCCACAGACCGCCCATGGTGTAATGCACGGCGGGGTAGATGCGCATCGGCACCTCGTAGGGGTTCTCACCGGTGATCTGCTGGTACATATCGAAGAGGTTGCCGTAGCGTTCGGCGATCTTCTGCTTACCCAGCCGCTTGATCGCGTCGGCGAAGTCGAGGTACACCCCCTGGCCGCCCGGTCCCACGCCGCGGCCCTCGTCGCACACCTGCTTGGCGTTGCGCGAGGCCACATCGCGGGGCACCAGGTTCCCGAAGGCCGGGTAGCGCTCCTCCAGGTAATAATCGCGCTCGCTCTCGGGGATATCCTGGGGCCGGCGGGTATCGCCCTTCTTCTTAGGCACCCAGATGCGCCCGTCGTTGCGCAGCGACTCGCTCATCAGCGTGAGCTTGCTCTGGTGGTCGCCGGTGACGGGGATGCAGGTGGGGTGGATCTGGGTAAAGCAGGGGTTGCCGAAGAACGCGCCCCGGCGATGGGCGCGCCAGATGGCGGTGGCATTGCAGCCCTTGGCATTGGTGCTGAGATAGAAGACATTGCCGTAGCCGCCGGTAGCCAGCACCACCGCGTCGCCCACGTGGCGCTCGATCTTGCCGGTGACCATGTCGCGGGTAATGATCCCGCGGGCGCGACCGTCAACCACCACCAGGTCGAGCATCTCGGTGCGGGGGAACATCTTGACCGTTCCGGCGGCGATCTGCCGTGAAAGGGCCTGGTAGGCGCCGAGCAGGAGCTGCTGGCCGGTCTGCCCGCGGGCATAGAAGGTGCGGCTCACCTGGGCGCCGCCGAAGGAGCGGTTGTCGAGGTAGCCGCCGTACTCGCGGGCAAAGGGCACGCCCTGGGCCACGCACTGGTCAATAATGTTCACCGACACCTGGGCCAGGCGGTAGACGTTGCTCTCCCGGGCGCGAAAGTCGCCGCCCTTCACCGTATCGTAGAAGAGGCGGAAAATGCTATCGCCGTCGTTGCGGTAGTTCTTGGCAGCGTTAATGCCGCCCTGGGCCGCGATGGAGTGGGCGCGGCGCGGGCTATCCTGGTAGCAGAAGCACTTGACATTGTAGCCCTGCTCGCCGAAGGTCGCGGCGGCCGCGCTGCCAGCCAGGCCCGACCCCACCACGATGATCGTGTAGCGGCGACGGTTGGCCGGGTTGACCAGCTTCATCTCGAAGCGATGCTTATCCCAGCGCTGCTCGATCGGGCCGCCGGGGGCCTTCGACTCCAGACTCTTGACAAACTCGACCGAACGGACGCCGGTGCGAGTAGTCGTCTCATTCTTGATCTCGCTCATCGCTCAACTGCTCCTCACCAGATCTGTTACGCTGCCGGGCCGACGATCCCCGCCATCACCGCGATCGGGAACGAAATGTTGCCGATCACCACTGCCAGTGCAATGAGAACCGCCAGACCGCGCAGCAGGCGCGTGTAAATGGCGCTGTTGAGGCCGAGGGTCTGGAACATGCTCCATACCCCGTGGTACAGGTGGAACCCCAGGAAGACCATAGTAAAGAGGTAAAAGGCCGAGATCAGCGGATTCTGAAAACCAATGACGACGTTACTGTAAACCTCGTACTCGCCGCCGTGCGGGTGCTTGAACTCACCAGGCCCGTACCCCACGACTCCGAAGGTCAGGTGCAGCAGGTGATAGATAATGAACAGAAAAATGACGATCCCGCCAAAGCGCATAGTGTAAGCGGCATAGCCCGTCTGCCGTTTCTTTTCGCCGTAGCGTCTCATGCCACTCACACCGTTGGCGAAGGTGTTCTTCTGGCTCTGCATCGTCAGCATCGTGGCCGACCAGATGTGCAGCACCACCGAGACCAGCAGGATGACGCGGGCCAGCCAGAGCAGGTGCTCGTGTCCGAAAACGGGATAGCCAAGCTCGCGCAGCCCCGCGGCGTAAGCATTGAACACCTCTGGCCCCTGGTACATCTTCAGGTTGCCGTACATGTGAAAGACCACGAAACCGACAAGGATGAACCCCGTGACCGCCATGATCACCTTTTTGCCGACCGACGTCCGGTAAAGCGTGAGGACCCCTGTCATCGTCGCTTCCTTCCCTTGCAATCCTCGCACGACTGGAACAGAACTATCCATACACCGCCGCAGCGGGTCGCGAACGGCTTTTCACCCTCTCACGCCGGGGGCTGGGTTCGAGGCGCTTGCGTTAGACGCTGTTTGCTTGCATAGGGAATTATATCCTAACGCGATCCGCTTGTCTAACCTGTGCAAAATCTGCGCGAAATTGTGACACAAGGCACAGGGCTTACTGACGCCGCAAAGCCCCTCCAGAACTGCGCGATCTTGAAGCAATGCCAAACTTGTCTTTTCATGCACGAGAAATGGTGGGTTGCAGTCCCGTCTGAGGCCCGGAGAGACGTGACGATCACGAAGTCGGACGAGGGGGTGAAGATGGGGGCAGAGGGGCGGCGAGCGCCAGCTCGCTTGTCACTCCCGGCGGAGAGGGTCTGGAGCGTTCTGCCTGGCATTGTGCGGCGCAGCCGCATGGACGGGTGCGGTGAAACGATGGGGAAACAGGGTTTCCCCAGGCCCCTTCCTGCGGGTCAGGGTTGCTGCTCGAAGAGCAGAAAGGCCATGTTTCCCTGCGGGTGAGGGTAGCGCTGCACAAGCCGGAGACGGGGAAAACGTTCGCGAAGGGCAAAGACATCAACTTCCTGCTGGTCAACCACCAGCAGCGTTGGTTCTACCCGGGCAAGGTTTGCCAGGCGCTCAGGCGCGTCCGGGTGGGTCAGATCCTCCTCCACCAGGCGTATGGCGGGAATATCTCGTAGATAGAGCACAGTGGCGAGGTGGACCAGTCGCGGCTGGTTGTGGTTCACCACGGTCAGGCGGCCGTTGGCCATCGCTGCGACGCGCAGGTCTGCCAGCAAGACCTCCAGGTTATGACCCGCGGTCCAGCTCTCCAGATACTGGCCCCGATCCTGACGGGCCAGCGGAGCCGTAAGCGGCGCAGTTGCGAACCATCCCATCCAGATCAGCCCCCACCCGCCTGCCGCCACCAGAGCCAGCAGCGCCGCGACCCGCGGCGCCCGCCCGAGGCTCCACAGACTGGTGGTTCCCAGCGCCGTCGCAAGGAGCAATGGTGGCCACGCGGGCAACAGGTAGCGCGAGTAGAGCGTGGTTCCGATCAGCACAAAGCTGGCAATCACCGCCAACCCCGCCAACAACAAAAAACCTGTCAGACGGGCTGCGCCGGGTGTGGAGCCTTCCGTGCCTGCACCCGGGGCTTCGATGGCGCTCGAGTCCGACAGGTTCCCTCGATCCATTTCAGATAGAGGGTCAAGACGGTCGTCCGGAGTCTGCCCAACGGGCGCACACCGGAGGGTTTCACTCTCTGAGGGCGGGGCGTGAGGAACCGGGGCTTCCCCTTGCGCCTGACTGTCATGACAGGCTTGCATCGCAGGGGGCGCGGGTGGCGCAGAGGCGACACATGCAGGCGTCGGGAGAAGTCGGGCTTCTCGCAACGCCCCACCGTCCACGCTGCCAGAGAAGCGGGCAGACAGACGCGGGCTTGCGGAAGAATTGAGCGGCTCAACCAGCGCCGTCCGCCGCCAGCGGCGCAGGATCAGGGCCAGTACGGGTGCAATCAGCAGCGGGCCGGGCAGGTAGCGCAGCAGCCAATCGCCAGCGGCGACGGTGTGCTGCTGCACGACTAAGATGCGCGATTCGTTCGTGCCGAGCTTGTGCCGCTCGGCGCTACCATAATGAAACGGCGCCAGGCAGGCCAGGCAGAGCAGCGCGACAATCAGGGCCGTGCGCAGCAGGCTCAGGCGTCGCCAGCGTTCGGACCAGGTTGCGGATAGGAGCAGGACCGCCAGCACCGGCAGCGTGAACAGGAACAGCCCTGATAGCTTGACCAGACTTGCCGCTGCCAGCAGCCCGCCTACTAGCAGCGCGTCGCGTCTGCTTACCGCCGGACGGGTAGCGAAGCCTATGCTGGCCCACAGTAGCAGCGCGCTCACCAGGGTCAGCATGCTGTCGGGCAGGCCCAGCACGTCGTGCAGACCAGCCAGAGGTGACAGAGCGTAGAGCAAGCCGGCCAGCACACCGGCCCCGGGCCAGCCCAGGGCGCGTCCCATTGCGGCCAGCGCCAGCACCGTCGCAAGGCCACAGACCACCGACAGCAGGCGAGCGGGGATCAGCGGATCGACCGGCAGCAGAGCCAGGGCCGCCAGCGCCAGCTCCTGGAGAAACTTGCCGTCCGGCAGCGTTGCGCCGGCAATCCCCGGTGCGCTGACCATCGCCGGAAAGAACTGTGCCCGCACCAGGTAGACCGCCTCATCGTTGAACAGCGGCAGCGCCAGCAGCGCAGGCAAGCGCAACCCGAGATACACCGCCACCAGCAACGCCATGGTTAACGCCAGGCGTGCTTTTGGGGCAAGGCCATTCTCCGGCGATAGGGTTCGGTTTGCTAAAGGTGTCACTGGTTTGTTCTTGAGGTGAAAATAGGGAAAACCCGGTTTCCCTGTGCTGCTGCTTATGGGTGCACCAGGCGACCCCAACCGCGGTTGGGGATCGGGGAAACCGGGTTTCCCCAATCCCCTGCCCGGGGGAGGGTTTGGGAGGGCTGGGCACTCTCCTGTCGCTCTCGAGGGGGCGCGGGGAAACCCGGTTTCCCCACCTGCGGTGAGCCTGTCGAACCGCACCCCTGCCCATCGGAGCGCCAGGCGACCCCGCCGGCGGTTGGAGATTGAGGAAACCGGGTTTTCCCTGCGCCCCTCCCTGTGTGGAGGGTGTGGGAGGGAAAAGCCCTCCTACAGATCCAGTCGCACCTTGGCTCCGAAGTTCTTCTTTTCCTTACTGGGAAAGTAGGTCAAACAGGCATCGTCGAGCAGATCGGCGGTGAGGGCCGGTTGCTCCATATTGTATTTTGCGATCGAAATCAACTGGTCGAGAATATCGCGGGGTTGACACATCCGAAAGGGGCGATTATCTGGCTTGTACCACTTGTTGACCAGGTAATCGATCGCCCGATCGTCGTAGCGCACACCGCGAACCTTGCACATAATTTTCCAGATCTCGCGCCACTGCTCCTCGGTCGGGTCGATGATCTCGAACTTGAACTTAATGCGCCGTAACAGGGCCTCATCACCGAGATCCTTCGGGTCCAGATTGGTTGAGAACATGATCAACTGGTCGAAGGGGATCTGGATTTTCTGCCCTGTGACGGTGTTCAGGTAGTCGAAGCGTTTCTCCAGGGGCACGATCCAGCGGTTGAGCAGGTCGAAGACGCGCACCTGTTGCCGCCCGAAGTCGTCAATCAAGAAGATGCCACAGTTGGCCTTCATCTGGAATGGCGCTTCGTAGATCTTTGAAGTGGCATTGTAGATGAGGTTCAACTGCTCCAGGGTCAACTCGCCGCCGACGATCACCACCGGGCGGCTGATGCGCACCCAGCGCTGGTCGAACTCCTGCTGATCGTCCCAGGGGCGCTTCGGCGGCTCGTGCACGATGGCGTCGTACATTTTGATGATCGCGCCATCGGCGTAAATGGTGTGCGGGATAAAGATGTCATCACCCATCAGGTGGGTGATGCGTTCGGCGATGGTGGTCTTGCCATTGCCAGGATAGCCGAAGAGCATGACCGATGACCCCGAGTTGACCGCCGGGCCGACCGAGTTCAGGATCGACTCGTCTATGACCAGGCCCTGGAAGGCGTCACGGATGTTTTTGCGCGTTACTTTGACATTCTTGACCGTCTGGGCTTTGACCGAGGCGATCCAGTCGTTAATTGGCACAGGGGCCGGCCCGGTGTACTGGGTCTTCTCCAGGGCCGCCTGGGCCGCTTCCTGCCCGCGGGGGGTGAGCACGTACTCGTAGTTGATGTCGCCAAAGCCCTTCTGGCCGATGATGTCAATCTGCTCAACCCGTCGCAGATCGGCGATCAGTTCCTCGACGATCCGGTAATAGAGACAGAGCGCATCGGCCAGCTCGCGGCCGGTCATACGCCCGCGATTGTAGAGCACGCGCAGGAGGTGCTCGGTTAGAAAGGTGCGGTTCAAGCCGGTCTCCGCCAGGGTCTGGGGCGGGGCGGGCAGGAAGCTATTGTTCAGTTGAGGTCGCGCTTCGTCATCGGACGGCGGCGGGTCGCCGATGGCGCGCAGGCTGGCGATGTTCTCGCCCCGCGCGCGGGCTTCGGCGATCAGGTGCTCCAGATCCTGCACGTGCATCTGGAGGTGGAGGATAGCATCGCTGTCACCCCTGGTCTGAGCTTCCTTGAGACTGGCATAGACCGCGCGCGCAACGGTGTATTTGACGCCGTCAATATACAGATGGTGCAGGTATTCGTTGTCACGAACGTAGCAATCGCGCGGGTGGCCCTTGCGGCGGAGCATTTCGTCATAGGATTGTTGATCGAGCAGGTAGCGCGTAGGCCTCCACTAACGTAAACATCGGGGAAACCGGGTTTACCCACACTCCTCGCTGATGTGCGGCGCAGCCGCATGGGCGTCTGACGTAGGCATAGGGGAAAAAGGGTTTCCCCACGCGCATCCGGGCGCGTGGTTTTTTGGGAGGGCGCAACCATCCCAAAAACTGCCCCCTGCCAGACAAGTATATCGATCAGGCGTATGAGCGCCTATAGTGCGCCGGTACCGAGACAGTCTGATACTCCCGGCTTGCTCTTCAACCCGGCACATTTGAAAACAGGTTGTTTCCTGGGAGCGCTATGCCCTCCCAGACCCTCCCGGTTGGGAGCGGCTGGCACCTCCCCACCGGCAGGGGTGCGGTTCGACAGGCTCACCGCAGGTGGGGAAACCCGGTTTCCCCATGTCCCCACCGCGGTTGGGAGCGGCTGGCCCCCCCCCACCGGCAGGAGTATGGGGAAACCGGGTTTCCCCATGGCCCAACCGCGGTTGGGAGCGGCTGGCCCCCCCCACCGGCAGGAGTATGGAGAAACCGGGTTTCCCCATGGCCCAACCGCGGTTGGGAGCGGTTGGCACCTCCCCACCGGCAGGGGTGCGGTTCGACAGGCTCACCGCAGGTGGGGAAACCCGGTTTCCCCATATGTTCACATCAGCTCTGGCGTCGTAATGGTACTGTGCTACCCTGGGTCTGGGGGTGGTTCAGACGCGGCGTGCGCGGAGAGGTGCACCGATGGAGCAATTCTGGCTGTCGGACTGGCGTTCGTTAATGGGAGCCGTGTGGCACTGGCTGAGCGGGGGCGATCCGTACGGCGCATTCAGCATGCCCGACGGCACCGTCTATGAGGCCGGCTGGTACGCTTACCCACCGGCGACGCTGGTACTGGTCGCGCCCCTGGCGCTGCTGCCGTGGCAGGTCAGCGGGGTGCTGGTGCAACTCCTCTCGATCTTCGGCTTTGAGCGCTGGGCCAGCCGGATGAGCGGGCGGGTAGCCCTGCCCTGGCTCCTGCTGTGGTTGCCGTTGATGCAGGGGCTGGTGATCGGACAAACCACGCTGCTGGCCCTGGTGGGCCTGATGCTCGCTGAGCAGGCGCTGCGCGCTGGCCACGACCGTCGCGCGGCATTACTGCTGGCCCTGTGCCTGCTCAAACCCCAGGCAACCATCCTGGGGGCCGGATGGCTGCTGCTGCTGGCCCTGCGCGAGCGTCGCTGGCAGTTGCTCGGCGCCTTTGCCGGCCTGTGCGCGCTGCTCTGGGGGGGCGTGGCGCTCATCGCCGGCCCGCAGATCTATGTGCAGTGGTACCACGGCCTCAATGCCTATCGCGTTGCCCTGCCTGACCGGCCACTGCTCGCGTTGCCCTTTGGCCCTGGTTTGGGCTTGCTGGCCGTGGCCCTGTGGTGGCGCCACGGGCGCCACGATCACTTCGGCGCCCTGGTGCTGCTGAATACGCTGCTCTACCCGCTCTCGGTGATCTACATCGCCGTTGGGATTGCCTTCGTGGTTATCCGCTGGCGCCCTACCTGGCCCTGGTACCCGCTGGGACTGAGCTGGCTCATCCCCGCGGTGTTTATCCTCAGCGAGCGCACGCCGAATACGATTGCCGGGCTAACCCAGGCCATCATCGCCACCGGTCTCCTCGCCGGGCTGCTGCCGCGCCTGCCGTTCCCTTCGATCCGCAGGTACGCCCCGCCGTGCTACAATACAGCCGATGAGCGACCAGCGCCTGCCGGCGGCCCAGACCGCCCACGAGCTTGATTTTATTAGCCATAGCCCCGCGCAGACCGAGCGCATCGGCCAGCGGCTCGGCGAGCAGTTGCGCGCGGGCGATCTGGTGCTGCTGGTGGGCACGTTCGGCGTGGGGAAGACCCAGTTCGTGCGCGGGGTCGCGCGGGGTCTTGATTCGCCCGATCTGGTAACCAGCCCCAGTTTTGTGCTGGTGAATGAGTACCGAGCCGGCCCGCGTCATCGGCGCATCCCGATTTACCACGTCGATCTCTACCGCATCGCCGAGGAGCGCGAGCTGGCCACCATCGGCCTCGATGAACTCTGGTCCGGCGAGGGCGTCTGTCTGGTTGAGTGGCCCGAACGGGCCCTTACGCATATCCCTGCCGACCACCTGGCGATCTATATGCAGCACCTCAGTGAAACCAAGCGTCGGCTCCGCTTTGTGCCCCACGGGCGGCGCTACGTTGAACTGGTCACGGCGTTCAAAGAAACGGCGTTCCATAGCTGATGAAAGAACCCGGGGAAAAGTTAAAACGCCCGCTGTTGAACGGTGCCTGAGCTGTAGCATAGACAGATTGGACATGTTGCTGGCGATTGACACGGCGACCAGTCTCACGGGGATCGCGCTGTACGATGGGCGTGGCCCGCTGGCCGAGTGTGTCTGGGAATCGGGGCGCAACCACACTGCCCAACTGTTGCCGCAACTCGACCGGCTGCTCGGCTATGCCGGGGTGGAGCGCGGGGCCTTGCGGGCGGTAGGGGTGGCCCTGGGGCCGGGTAGTTGGAGCGGGCTGCGGGTCGGGATGAGCGTGGCCAAAGGCCTGGCCCTGGCGGGCGGGCTGGCGCTGCTGGGGATCAGCACCCTGGAGGCCCTGGCCTACCAGCACGCGCAGGCCGGGGTGCCGATCTACCCGTTGATTCGTCTGGGGCGCGAGCGCTTTGCCACGGCGATGTTCCAGTTCGAGGACGACCTGGCGCGCCAGGGGCCAGATCGCAACCTGACGCTGGCCGAACTCTGCGCCGAAGTGGAGGACCGGGGCCTCTTCTGTGGCGACCTCGATGAGGGCGCAATCGCTCAGATCCAGCGCGCGCTTGGCCCGCGGGCGCGCTTTCCGCGCCCGGCGGCAAACCTGCGCCGTCCAGCCTTTCTGGCCGAACTGGCCTGGCGGCGCCTGACCGGCGGCGAGCGGGATGACCTGGTGACCCTGGAGCCGATCTACCTCGGCGAGCCGGTGAAGCCGCGTTCGGAATAATACTATCGTCTGGACCATCCGAGATGAACATGTGGGGCAACCGGGGTTCCCCATGCCTCTGCCTGCTGAGGCGCCCGGCGCCCCCACCAGCGGTTGGGGGATGGGGAAACCTGGTTTCCCCATCCCTCTCTCTGTGGAGAGGGGGCGGACGCAGCTCGACCAGAAGAATCTGCTTTTACGCGAGGAGCGGTCTATGTCGGCGCTGAGCCGCTTTGAGCAGTTCATGGAGCAACTGGTGGAGGGGTCGGTGGCGCGGCTCTTCCGCAGCCCGGTGCAGCCGGTAGAGATCGCCCGGCGCCTGGAGCGGGCCATGGAGAGCCAGCAATCCATCAGTGTCCGGCGGGTGATTGTGCCGAGCTTCTACCGCGCCTACCTCAACCCGCAAGATTTCGCCGCCTTCGAGCCGGTGCGGGGCCAACTGGAACAGGAAATGGCCACCTACCTGAGCGAACTGGCCCAGGAGCGCGGCTTTGCCATGCTTGAACACCCTCGTGTCGTTCTGGCCGAAGACGCCGCGGTGCCAAAACGCTCCATCCAGGTTGTCGCGGAGATGACCAGCAGCCAGGGCGCAGAGACCACCCAGGTCATTCCGCCAGCCACGGCGGCGCCGCCCGCGCGCAAGAGCCACGCCCTGCTGCTACTGCAAACGCCCGAAGGCCCGCGCTCGATCCCTCTGGAGAGCACAGCCATCGCTATCGGGCGCGGCCTCGGCAACGATATTATTCTCGAAGACAGCCGCGTCTCACGCCACCATGCCCAACTGCGCTACCGGCAACGGCGCTTCTGGATCACCGATCTGGGCAGCACGAACGGCACCTTTGTCAACGGCGCGCGGGTCAGCGAAACGGCCCTGCGAGACGGCGACACCATTTCCCTCGGCGGCCTGGAAATGACCTTTCGCGATAGCTGAGGTGAACATACGGGGAAACCGGGTTTCCCTGTCCCCCTGCCTGTGGGGGGCGCCAGCCGCTCCCACCAGCGGTTGGGACATGGGGCAACCGGGTTTCCCCACACCCCTCCCTGGCGGGAGGGTTTGGGAGGGCGAAGCCCTCCCAGGAACATCTCGTTGTATTGTGTGGTTACGCGGTGACGCCGCGTGCGTGTCTGCGGTAGCTTCTCTGTGGAAGCGTGTAGATGTTTGACATTGCCAACCTCTCGATCGGCGTTTTGCTCCTCCTGCTGCGTGTAGCGGTGGTGTTCCTGCTCTACTTCTTCCTCTGGCAGGTGTTGCGCGTGGTGGCCCGCGACCTCCGCGGAGCTGCCCCGGCGCCCGCTCCGGCGAGCCAGTACGGGCAACTGGTGGTGGTCTCCGCCGGGCAGACGGGCATCCCCGTGGGCAAGAGCTTTCCTCTGGCGCCCGTCACCGTGATCGGTCGCAGCACCGAGGCCGAGGTCTCGCTCAACGATACCTTCCTTTCGGCCGAGCACGCCCGGCTGCAATGGCGCAACGGCGTGTGGCACCTCGAGGATCTCAAGAGCACCAACGGCACCTACCTGAACGGTTTCGAGGTCCGCTCCAGCACTGAGGTACACGACGGCGACGTGATCCGGGTTGGGCGCGTGGAGTTGAAGCTGCTTACCGCGTAGGTCTGAAGATATGAGGAAACCGGGTTTCCCCACCTGCGGTGAGCCTGTCGAACCGCACCCCTGCCTGTGGGGGCGCCAGCCGCACCCAACAGCGGTTGGGACATGGGGAAACCGGACTCCCATTCCCCTCCTTGAGGGAAGGGCGTGGGAGGGCGCAGCCTGTCTGGGCGAGCAGATCGTCACCACACTCAGGATATTCCACATAGATAAGAATGTAATTCCCTTGTGATATAGATCGCAAGAGGGCTTTCGCCTCTTTCTGATGCGGGTTTTTGCAAAGGGGACGTTTGCGCGTAAGTTCAAAACTATGCTATACTTGCCGCGTTCCACGCGAAGACCGCGCCAGAGAGGTAGAGACGGCCATGCTTGCGAACTATGCTTTCATTGCCATTTTCTTCGTCGCTGCGGTGACGTTCCCTCTGGCGCCCCTGGTGCTTGCCTTCTTCCTGCGCCCCAAGCGTCCGACGCCGATCAAGCAGTCAACCTACGAATGTGGTCTGGAGGCCATCGGCGATCTGCGCGTGCAATTCAAGGTGCAGTACTACCTCTACGCTCTGGCCTTCGTCATCTTCGACATCGAGGTTGTCTTCCTCTACCCCTGGGCGGTCGCCTTTAATCAGCTCGGGCTCTACGGCTTCACGGCTGCGGCGGTGTTCCTGATTATTCTGACCGCCGGGCTGATCTATGAATGGCGCAAAGGCGCCCTAGAATGGGTGTAGGATCGGAGGAGGACGTGTAGCCGAAACAACGGGCGCCGCGCTGCGCGGCCGTCCTGATGCGCGATGTGCAGCCCTCCGGTCCGGTACGAGCTATGAGCGAGCATGAGATTCAGCTTGATCTGGAGCGGCAGGGCATTTTTCTCTCCACGCTCAATCGCTTTTACAACTGGGGCCGACGCTCATCGATCTGGCCAATGGCCTTCGGGCTGGCCTGTTGCGCCATCGAGATGATGGCCTTCGGCCTCAGCCGCTACGATGTAGCCCGCTTCGGGGCCGAGCTGTTCCGCGCTTCGCCGCGGCAGGCCGATCTGATGATCGTTGCCGGCACGGTCACCAAGAAGATGGCGCCTCAGGTGGTGCGGCTCTATAACCAGATGGCCGAGCCGCGCTACGTGATATCCATGGGCGCCTGCGCCACCTCGGGCGGTCCCTTTCGTGACGGCTACAACGTGCTGCGCGGGATTGACCTGCTCATCCCGGTGGATGTGTATGTTCCCGGTTGCCCGCCCCGCCCCGAAGCCTTGCTACACGCGCTGATAACGCTCCAGGAGCAGATCGACCGACAGAAACTCGGGCGTGTGCGCTGGTATGGCGAGGGCGAGAAGCCGCAGACCAGCGATTTTCCCGTACCCACCTTCGGCGCGCAGGGCCTTGAGGTGGACGGGAAGTTGATTGACCCGGTGGGCGGGCTGCCGCTTGTTAGCCCGTACACCTCACCGGAGCAGGGAGAACAGCGCAGCGGGCAGATCGAACATCCCGAGATCGTGCGTACCTTCCCGATCATGGACGCGACGGTGGAACTGGAGAACATTCTCAAGGCGCGGGGCATAGCCCCGGAGATCGCTGTGGACGATCTGAAGCGGAATGAGGTTGGCGATGCCCAGGCTTAGCCCCGAAGAATTGCGCGAGCGTATGGCTCGGGATCTGCCCGGCGCAGTGCTGGAGGCCACGCCGTTGCGCGTCGCGCCGCCACCGGCTCATGGCCCGCAACCGGCGCCCTTCGTCACCAGCGATACGGTGGTGGCGGCCGGGCAGATCGTCGAGGCGGCGCTCTACCTCCGCGATACCCTCGGCTACGCCTTTCTCTCGGATATCGCTGTGGTTGATTATCTGGCCGATGGGATCTTTGAACTGGTCTACCGCTTCTACACGATTGAGGGCGGCGATGGCCTGGTGTTGAAGGTGCGCGTTCCGCGTGAAACGCCCGAGGTGCCCTCGCTGACTCCGTACTGGCCGGGGGCTAACCTGCACGAGCGTGAGGCCTTCGATCTTTTCGGCATCGTCTTTACCGACCATCCCTACCTCCGGCGGATCTATATGTGGGATGAGTTTGAGGGCTGGCCAATGCGCAAAGATTTCCCCAAACAGGGCGATAAGTATATCGGCGCGGAGGAGTGAGCGGGAACGCGACCCTCCCTCCCTGGTGGGAGGGTTCGGGCGGGCTGTGCCCTCCCAGGAACGATGACCTGGCGTTGCGCGGCGCAGCCGCGTGGACGGGCTGGTATGAATACGGGGAAACTCGCTTTCCCCATGCCCCTGCCCGCCGGGGTCGGCACGCCCTCTGCGCCGGGAGGGCTGGAGGGTCAGACCTCCCAGGAAAAACCTGTTCGCATTAGTGTGCGGCGCAGCCGCGTGGACGGCTGTAGTACAAAAGACCCCGCTATGTTCAAGACCGAAGAACTCCAGATCAACATTGGCCCGCAGCACCCGTCCACCCACGGGGTGTTCCGCATGCTGGTGACGGTTGACGGGGAGACGATCATCGATCTCAAGCCGGTGTTTGGCTACCTCCACCGCAACCACGAGCAAATCGCCGAGCAGAACACCTATCTCCAGAATATGCCTTACACCGATCGGCTCGACTATTTCAACTCGATGGCCAATAATCAGGCCTATGCAATGGCGGTGGAAAAACTGGCCGGCATCGAGGTGCCCGAGCGAGCCGAGTATATTCGCGTGCTGATGGTCGAGTTGACGCGCATCCTGAACCACGCCGGGGCGCTGGGCTTCCTCATCAACGATATGGGCATGTGGCAGACCCAACTGGCCTTCGGGATGCGCGAACGCGAGAAGATCCTGGATCTCTTCGAGATGGCCTCCGGCGCGCGTATGATGTGCAATTACTTCCGCTTTGGCGGCGTGGTGCGCGACCTGCCGCCAGAGTTTATGCCTAAATTGAAAGAACTGCTGGTGGCCATGCCCGCGTTTGTGGATGAGCTTGAACGGCTCCTGCGCGAGAACGAGATTCTGATGCAGCGGGCGGAAGGTATCGGCATTCTCCCCAAAGAACTGGCCCTGGCCTATAGTGTCACCGGTCCGGTGCTGCGGGGGTCGGGGGTACCCTACGATATTCGGAAGGCCGAACCTTACAGTGTCTACGACCGCTTCGATTTTGATGTGCCCGTCGGCTCGGTCGGCGATGTCTACGATCGCTTCCTGGTGCGGATCGAGGAGATGCGGCAGAGCAAGCGCATTATTGAACAGATTGTCGAGCAGTTGCCTGATGCCAGAGGCGGGCACATTAACCCCAGGGCACGCCAGAACGTGCGCCCCCCCGTCGGCGATGCCTATGCGCGGATCGAGTCGCCCAAAGGGGAACTGGGCTTCTACCTGGTGAGTGATGGCAGCCCCAGGCCGTACCGCTATAAGGTGCGCGCGCCCTCCTTTATCAACCTGACGCCCCTTGGCGATATGTGCCGGGGCTACAAGGTGGCCGATGTGGTGGTGATCCTGGGTAGTATTGATATTGTGATGGGCGAGGTGGATCGCTAGCGCAGTCGCAGATTTGCGATTGCGGATCGGGCCTGGCGTATCTGAACGCGGTGGACGTTGCGCCGATGCCCGAACAGGTCGCCTGGAAGCGCGCTGAGGGGCCTGACGAACAGAGGGGCAACCGGAGTTCCCACACTTCTCCCGGCGCAGGGTCCGGGAGGGTGCAGCTCTCCCGGAAAGACGTAAGGCCGCCCGGAACCGCACCAGCGGTGATTGAGGATATAGAGTGCTATGACGGTCAAGATCGAACGCGGTCAGATAGTGACGGTCGAGCGAGGGAAGCGAACGGCGCGCCGGCTCCCCGGCATGGGCCTGCTCGATGGCATGGCGGTTGTGTGGAAGCACTGGGCGGGATCGTTTCGTAAGAACCAGGGCTTTAACGATATCCACGGGGTCTTTACCTACGAGTATCCCGAGGAGCGCCCGAAGTTGCCCGAAGCCTATCGCAACATGCCCATCCTTCTCTACGACGATGAGACCAGTCACGAACTCTGTACTTCGTGCTTTCAGTGCGAACGGATCTGCCCGCCCCAGGTCATTCATATGACCCAGGCCAAAGACCCGGCGACCGGGAAGCCGGTGCCCGCCGTGGCCGAGTTCGTGATCGAGTACGATGCCTGTATGAGTTGCGGATTCTGCGCGGAGGTTTGCCCCTTCGACGCGATCAAGATGGACCACGAATTTGAGCTGTCAACGGCGGACCATCAGAAGTTGACGGTGTTCAAGGAGCAGTTGAACCGCCCGATCTCGTACTACGAGCGGATTGCGCCGACAATGTGGGCCGAGGTGCGCGATGGGGCGATGAAGAAGTTGCAGGGCAACATCAAGCGCCGTCCGGATGTGATCGGGATGGCTCCGAACCTGGCCGAGAAGATCGCTGCGCGCCGGCGCGAGCTGGAGGCCGCGGCTGCCGCGGCCACGGCGCCCGCGGCGCCCGCCGCCGCCCCTGCCGAAGGGCGCAAGCTGACTCCCGAGGAGAAGGCGGCCAAACTGGCGGCAATCAAGGCTGCCAATGCGGCGAAAAAGGCCGGCGATACGGTCGAGCCGCCGGTCGCTCCTGCCGGGGCGGCGCCTGCCGATGAGAAGGCCGCGCGCCTGGCGGCGATTCGGGCGAAGAATGCCGCCAGAAAGGGAGAGGCGCCGGACGCTCCTCCTGTTGTTGCTGGCGAGCCGGCGGGCGAAGCTCCGCCTGCCGATGAGAAGGCCGCGCGCCTGGCGGCGATTCGGGCGAAGAATGCCGCCAGAAAGGCTGCCGAAGGGTCGGATGGCGCGCCGGTTGAGGCGAATGTGGCCGCGACCGAGCCTGCCGCCGCGCCGCCTGCCGCCGGGGCTGCCACGTCCGCGGCAGAGGCTGCCACTGCTCCTGCCGACGAGAAGGCCGCCCGTCTGGCGGCGATTCGGGCGAAGAACGCCGCCAGAAAGGCTGCCGGGGGCGGGAGCGATGCGGCGGCCCCGACGACCACGGGGAATGTTGACAGCGGGGGGCCGGGCGCCTCCGATGATGCGGCACTGAGTTAAGGAGTAATCTCACAACCGGGAGGGGTGGAGAGGGTAAGGTTTCCCCTGCTATAGCTTCGCTTGCGAGATCGGCCCCGGAGTTGCCCATGTACGACATCGTCAATGGCCTGATCAATACGACCTTTGGCTGGAACTGGCCCGGTTGGGTCATCGCGCTGATCAGTCACCTCCTCGTCACCACGCTCCTGTTCGCGATTGCGCCCTTCCAGATGCTCTTCCTCACCTACTACGAGCGGCGCGCTATCGCGCGTATGCAGGATCGCATCGGCCCGAACCGGGTTGGGCCTGCGGGGTTGCTCCAGCCCATCGCCGACGGGGTGAAGATGTTCACCAAGGAGGACATCGTTCCCGCCGCCGCTGACAGGTGGGTTCATTTTCTGGCGCCCTGTGTGGTGGTCGCGCCGACCATGCTGATGTTTGCCGTGCTGCCCTGGGGGCCGGGTATGGTGCCGGTAGATCTGAACGTAGGGTTGCTGTTCTTCTTTGCCATTTCGTCAATCAGCGCGGTGGGTCTGCTGATGGCCGGCCTGGCTTCGAGCAACAAGTTCGCGCTGCTCGGGGCCATGCGCGCCGTGGCCCAGATGGTCAGCTATGAGATCCCTGCCGTGCTGAGCCTGCTGGCGGTCGTGATGCTGACCGGCACGCTCTCGATTGTGCAACTGATCGAGGCCCAGGCGGGCCTGTTCATCAGCAGCGCCGATGTGCCCGGTGTGCCTGATCTGGGTCTGGGCTGGTTCATCTTCACGCCTGTGGGCCTCCTGGCCTTTATTGTCTTCTTCATTGCTGCCCTGGCCGAAGGCGAGCGCACGCCCTTCGATATTCCTGAAGCTGACTCGGAGATCGTCGCCGGGTACATGACCGAATACAGCGGTATGAAGTTCGGCCTGTTCTACCTGGCCCAGTACGTGCTGAACTTCCTCCTCTGCGCCATCGCGGCGGTGATCTTCTTCGGAGGATGGCAGGGGCCCGGCGTGGGCTGGCTCTATGACCGGGCCATCTCGCCGGCCAACCCCGACGGCAACTGGGTGTTTAACCTCCTGGCCGGCTTCCTCGGCGTGTTCTACCTGCTGGCCAAAACCTACGCCTTCTTCTTTGTTATGGTCTGGCTGCGTGGCGCCTTCCCCCGCTTGCGGGTGGACCAGTTGATGGACTTTGGCTGGAAGTTCCTCATCCCGCTCACGCTGGTGAACATCGTGAGCGCCGCGATCTGGGTGGCGCTTCTCCGCTGGGGTCCGGAGCAGGGCATCACCTTTACCCAGAACTGGACGCCCATCCTGCGCTGGGGCGTGGCCTTCGCGGTCACCCTGGCCGTGAACATTGTAGCCTATATTGCGCTCGCACGCATCTTCGCCGCCTCGCAGGCCGAGCAGGGCCGGATTGACCTTGATGAGTACCGCGATACGCTGACCGCCACGCTGCGGTAGGGGGGGTATGGCAACGGTCATCCAGATCATCTTCGGGCTGATCGCAGCCCTGATCGTTGGCGCGGCAGTGATGGTGGTGACGGTGCGGAACGTCATTCACGCAGCCCTGTGGCTGATCGCCTGCTTCTTCGGGGTTGGCGCGCTGTACCTGTTGCTGGAGGCGGAGTTTCTGGCCGTCGTGCAGGTGCTGGTCTACGTCGGCGCGATCTCTATTCTCATTCTGTTCGCGATTATGCTGACGCGCCAGGTTACCGGGGAGGGGGTGCGGCAACTGGTCGGCGGGTGGCGTCTCTGGCTTACCGCGGCGATCAGCGCGCTCCTCTTCGCCGTAGCAATCGTGCCGACCGTCATCTCGCACTCCTGGAACGTCCCTGCGCCGCCCGCTCCTCCAGGCACGCCCGAGCCCCTGGCCGGCGTGGCGGAACTGGGGCGCGCCTTCGTCTACGAGTTTCTGTTGCAGTTCCAGGTGGCGGGGGTGCTCCTCACCGTGGCGCTTATCGGCGCGATTGTGATCGCCTTTGAAGAACGCGCGCGCCGCCGCCGCGTGCTTACCCTTGCCGAAGAACACGAACTCCGCAAACGGCTGGCGCATCCCCCTCCTGTGGAAGCGCCTGCGGGCGAACCGGCGCCTGCGCCGCGGGCCACGCCGATCAGTGAAGGAGAGGTTCAGCAATGACTGCCGCGGTTCCGCTCGAGGCGGTGCTCGTCGTCGCCGGGGCGTTGTTCTGCATTGGCCTGTTTGGCGCGCTGTCACGACGTAACCTGGTCGGGGTGCTGATGGGCATCGAGTTGATGCTCAACGCCGTGAACATCAATCTGGTGGCCTTCTGGCGCTACCTGGAGCCGCGGTTCATTTCGGGGCAGACCTTCGCGATCTTTATCATCTGCGTCGCTGCCGCCGAGGCTGCCGTGGGGCTGGCGATGGTGATCGCCATCTACCGCAACTGGCTCACCGTGAATGCCGATGCGGTGGATTCGTTGAGGGGGTGAGCGCCGGAGATCCGCAGTTGAGGCGAAGGGTTGTCGGCCTCGACCACTTCCGCTGGAATGGTTCATGTCATTCCCACGGAAGGGGCTGGGGAAAGCCGGTTTCCCCAGCCCTCAACCGGCGTCGGGGGCGCCTGGCGCCCCAACAGGCAGGGGTGCGGTTCGACAGGCTCACCGCAGGTGGGGAAACCCGGTTTCCCCATATGTTCACATCAGGACTTGAAATATGCCTCTCTTTCTCCAACTGGCCTGGCTCATTCCGGCGCTGCCCCTGCTCGGCTGCGCGCTGATCACCTTTACGCCCCTGCGACACAGTAAGCCCGCCAGCGGCTGGACGGCCATCGCGCTCATGCTGCTGGCAACGGTACTGGCCGTGGGCCTGCTCGCTGCGACGGCGCAGGGCCTGGCGCTCCGCGAGGGGCAGGTGGTGAGCCTGGCGACCGGCCACGGCGCCGAGGAGGGGCACGGCGCCGAGGAGCACGGCAAGAGTGCCGGGCACGGGGCCTTCGCCTTCCCGGAGCCGAATCTGGTCCAGCGCATTACCTGGGCGCCTACCGGGACGAGCGTGTTTGCAATGGGGATCTACGTGGATGGCCCTGTGGCGGCCATGCTGGCGATGGTGACGATCACGTCAACCTGCATCCACCTCTTCTCGCTGGGCTACATGGCCGCCAATGCGCGTCAGAGCCGCTTCTTCAGCTTTATCTCGCTCTTCACGGCAGCGATGCTGCTGATGAGCATGGCCGATAATCTCCTGCTCTTCTTTATGGCCTGGGAGATCATGGGCCTTTGCTCGTACCTGCTGATCGGCTTTCTGTACGAGCGTCCCCAGGCGTACCGCGCCGCAATCAAGGCCTTTATCGTCACCCGTGTCGGCGATGTGCTCATGTTGCTGGGCCTGGTTTACCTCTACACCCAGGCCGGCAGCCTGACCCTCGGGGTCAATGAGGGGGAGATCTTCAACCCGGCGTTTCTGGAGCGGATCGGCGCCGAGACGGGCTTTTTCGGCTTGAGCCACGCCACCGGCATCGCCCTGCTGCTCTTCTGCGGTACCATCGGTAAGTCGGCCCAGTTCCCTCTGCACGTCTGGCTGCCCGACGCGATGGAAGGCCCGACGCCGGTGTCGGCGCTCATCCACGCGGCCACGATGGTGGCAGCGGGTGTGTTCCTGGTGGCCCGCACCTATCCGATCTTCCTGGCCGATGGCGGCGCGGCCCTGGGAGTGGTGACCTTCATCGGCGCCTTCACGGCCTTTTTTGCCGCAACCATCGCCGTGGCGCAGTTTGACATCAAGCGCATTCTCGCCTACTCCACCCTCTCGCAACTGGGCTTCATGGTGGCGGCCCTGGGCATCGGGGGCTGGGTCGCCGCGCTGTTCCACTTGCTGACCCACGCCTTCTTCAAGGCCCTGCTGTTCCTCGGCTCCGGCTCGGTGATCCATGCGATGGAGGCCACACCGGCGATCGAGCGCATCCACCACCACGATGAGTACGCCGCCCAACAGACCGCCCAGGACATTCGCAATATGGGCGGTCTGCGCGCCCACCTGCCCTGGACCTTCTGGACCTACACCGCAGGCTATCTGGCGCTGGCCGGCGTGGCGCCCTTCGCCGGCTTCTGGAGCAAGGACGAGATCCTGGCCGACGCCTTCAAGGGCGGGCACTGGATCGTCTTCAGCGTGCTGCTCGCCGCAGCCTTTCTTACGGCATTCTACATGACCCGCCAGTGGCGCCTGGTCTTCTTCGGGGCGTTTCGTGGCGAGCAGCCGGTGGTGTTCCAGAACCCCGAGGCGCCCCGCAGGGCCGCGCACCACGCCGGTGAGCACCACGACGACCAGAAGGAGCACTACGGCATCCACTGGCACGAAGACCCGACGATGACGGCGGCCCTGGTGGTGCTGGCCGCCTTCGCCGTGGCAGCGGGCCTGTTCAACCTGCCGTTCGCCGTGCCCGGCAGTCACTGGCTCAGTGACCTGTGGGGACAGGAGGCCCTGCCCTTCAGCCCCCTGGTAGCCGGCATTTCGCTCCTGGTGGCCCTTGGCGGTATCGCGGCGGGCTGGACGTTCTACAGCGGGGCCTTTGCCCGCGCCAGCGATGGCGACCCCCTGGCCCAACGCGCGCCAGCACTGTTTCAATTGCTTCACGAGAAGTATCGGGTGGACGAACTCTACCAGGCCAGTTTTGGCCGCCTGGTAGCCGTGCTGGCCCTGTTCTGGGCCTTCATTGACCAGATCCTCAACCGGATCATTGACGGCATCGGCCAGATTACCCTGTTTGTGGGGCGCTTCAACTTTATTGTGGACGACACCCTGTTCAACGACGGCCCCGATGCCCTGGCGGGCGGCACGGTGGCGACGGGCAAAAACACGCGCCGGGCACAGACCGGCAAGGCCCAGGATTATGTGGGCTATGTCTTTGCCGGGGTGGTGGCGCTGGCGGTGTTTTACCTCTACGTGCTCCGGCGCTGAGAGCGCCAGGTCAGATTGCAGATTTCGGCGCTCAGCCCGCCGCGACGGTGCTGGAAGGCGCTCTGGCGGATGTGGGGAACCGGGTTCCTCTCCCCAGCGGGGGGAGGCCGGGAGGGGAGAACGCTCCGAATCTCCCCGCAGGGGGTATGGGGAAACCCGGTTTCCCCATTTCCCAACCGGTGATGGGGGCGCGTGGCGCCCTCGCAGGGCGGGGCGTGGGGAAACCCGGTTTCCCCATTTCCCAACCGGTGATGGGGGCGCGTGG
>CAKZKA010000249.1 GCA_937120965.1 uncultured Chloroflexota bacterium | reverse complement strand
CCCTCCCAAACCCTCCCCGCAGGGAGGGGGATGGGGAAACCCGGTTTCCCCATCCTCTAAGGGTTGTTCCTGGGAGGGCGTAGCCCTCCCAAAGCTTCCCCGTGGGCGGGGGGATGGGGAAACCCGGTTTCCCCATCCTCTGACAGGATGAAGACAAGGTTTTTTCTTGGGAGGGCAAAGCCCTCCCAAACCCTCCCCGCAGGGAGGGGGATGGGGAAACCCGGTTTCCCCATCCTCTGACAGGATGAAGACAAGGTTTTTTCTTGGGAGGGCGAAGCCCTCCCAAACCCTCCCCGCAGGGAGGGGGATGGGGAAACCCGGTTTCCCCATCCTCTAA
Source organism: uncultured Chloroflexota bacterium (assembly GCA_937120965.1). Classification (GTDB taxonomy): domain Bacteria; phylum Chloroflexota; class Chloroflexia; order Chloroflexales; family Chloroflexaceae; genus JACAEO01. The sequence continues at coordinate 26,588 of CAKZKA010000249.1, read as the reverse complement.
GGGTTGTTCCTGGGAGGGCGTAGCCCTCCCAAAGCTTCCCCGTGGGCGGGGGGATGGGGAAACCCGGTTTCCCCATCCTCTAAGGGTTGTTCCTGGGAGGGCGTAGCCCTCCCAAAGCTTCCCCGTGGGCGGGGGGATGGGGAAACCCGGTTTCCCCATCCTCTGACAGGATGAAGACAAGGTTTTTTCTTGGGAGGGCGGGCGCCCTCCCAAACCCTCCTCGCTGGCGGGTTGTTTCCTGGGAGGGGGTAGGGGCGCGGCGCCGCCGCGCCCCTACGCCCAAACCCTCCCGCGCGCGGGCTATGTTCACCTCAGGTCAGACTTTAGACTGACTCTCAGATCATGTGTGGAACCTGGAACCATCCACCAGCGTCTTACAGGATGGAAGTACTATTGACAACCCTGGAGGGGCCGTCGTGGCCCCTTCAGCCATCTTCGTGAAAGGATACGACAATGTCTCGCAGGCTTAGGCGAACCTGGCGCTGGGGCTTGCCGCTGACGTTGGTTGTCGCACTGCTGCTGGTGGTGCTGGGCCACGCTTTTGCTCAGCCCGGCCCGCCCGGCGAGCCACTGTTGCCCAACATTGAGCCCGAAGAGGGTATGCTGGCCGATGCGCCGATCTGGATGTTGAGTGAGCAAGAGGCTGTCGAGGCAACCCTCCGCGCTTACCTGGCCAGTGACCCGATGGCGCTGGAGGAAGCGGGGGCGTTCGTTGATCAGAACGCCGTTCCGGCCATGGCCGTGCTTGACCGGATCGCGACGGTGTACCTGCCAGTGATCCGCAGGCCGCCGGAGGTTGGTCAGGCGCCGACTCCGACCCCGACCCCGACGCCGGAGCCTGAACCTGAGCCGGGTACGGCTGCGGACGTGGTGGTAACGATCTGGCCGAAGCCGAGCATCTGGGTCGCGCGGGGCGCGATTCTGGAGTATGAGTTCCGCCTGGTGAACTACGGCCGTGGCACGGCGCGGGAGACGGTGGTGACGTTCCCGATCAACCGCGCTCAGGTCTACGGGTTCTACACCAGCCTGAACTCTCAGGCGGGCGACTGGGTGCGCTCGGTGGATCAGAGCAGCATCACGGTGGTGTTCGGTCCGCTCGATCCGGGTGCCCGGCGCAGCGGTAAGCTCTTCATGCGCGTGAATGAGAATCTGCCGTTGCCGTCGCCAACCCAGCCTCCGGTGATGATCGATACCCGCGCCAGCTACACCTTCCGCGATGATGCGCGTGGTGGTGGCCAGCGCACGAACTGGGCGCCGGTGCTGGTGGGTTACGGCCCGAGTGACGCGCCGTACGTCTGGGTGCAAAGAACGCCCGAGAGAGGCCCAGCCGGCACAAGATTCGCCTTCTTCACCAACCGCTTGCTGCCGGGTGAGGTTGTGACCACCTGGTTGAACACGCCCTCGGGTGTGCAGGCGCTATCGCTGCGGGGCACTACCAACAGTGAAGGGAGCGTCGAGCTGGTGCTGAGCAGCTCGGGCCTGTCGCGCGGCACCTACCAGATCGTGCTCTACGGCCAGCGCAGCAACCTGACCGGTGTAGCGTCGTTTGTCGTCCAGTGATGGCAAACGCCGCTTGATCCGCAGGAGGACCCGGCGGGACCACGGTCCCGCCGGGTCCTCTTGCTCACGCAGAACATGGGGAAACCCGGTTTCCCCGTTCTCTTATTGGAACGCCCCCGCGCGCGGCTCTGGTCTCCCCGCTTCGACAGGCTCAGCGCAGGCTCTCCGGCGAAGCCGGAGCAGGGCCGGCGGCGGGAGCCAGCCAGCGCATCCCAACGCCATCACGCCCGTCGGCGCCCACAGGTTCTGTCCGCCCCTGAACTGCAGCGGGAGGGTGGGAGGGTTCAAAGGGTTTCACCTGCGCCGGGATGGGGTTCCTGATGCGGCAACGCGCCTGAATGGGCCAACGAAATAGGCCAACGAATGGGAAACGAATAAACGAATAAACGAATGTCAAAGGTGTGCCTGACTCTTCCAGGGAGGCGCGCCAACCCGGCAGCCGCGCGGGCACGGGCGCCATGATCCTCGCACGCCGTGAACGCGCCAGTCTCGTGGTACCCTTTGAAGAGTGGGAGGGCGCAGCCCTGCCAGGAAAAAAACCATGTTCATCACGCACACGGATGCGGGTGGGACGCCTGTGCGCCCGGGGTGACGCCTTACCCCAAATGTGAACACCTACCTGCCGTTCCTCCTTTGACACCGCTCCGCGTCTGGTTTATAGTAAGCTCAGCATGGGGCTGTAGCTCAGTGGATAGAGCAGCCGCCTTCTAAGCGGCCGGTCGTGCGTTCGATCCGCACCAGCCCCGCCACGCTGAAGCGACTGCGCCCCCCGGCGCGGTCGCTTTTTGCAAGTGAAGGGCTATGACCTCAGGCGCCGATACCTGCGCACAGGCAGTCTATCATTTCCGACGGGCCTTGAGCCGGGCCTACCTCGAAGACATCCTGGCCCGTCTCACCGGGCGCAGCAACGATCTGATCCCGTTCGAGGAAGCGCGCCGCGCGCTCAAAGGCCGCGTCAGCGAGCAGCGCGAGTTGCGCGACATCCCCCTCGTGGCGATTGTGGGCAGTGTGGGGCGATACACCGACTTTACGCGCCAGTTTCTGCCGCGGCGCCGCAGTGACGAGGAGCGTTGGGCGCGGGTCATGGCAGTGATGGACGACCCGCGCAACGCGCCGCCGATACTCGTCTACCAGATCGGCGAGGTCTACTTCGTGCTCGATGGCAACCATCGCGTGTCGGTGGCCCGCCAGCGCGGGGCCAGCCACATCCGCGCCTACGTAACCCGCGTCCACACCCGGGTGCCGCTCGCCCCTGATACGACCCCTGACGAGTTGATCCGCAAAGCCGAAGAGGCAGACTTCTACGAGTTGACTGATCTGGACAAGCAGCGCCCCGGCGCCGATCTGCGTGTGACCAACCCGGGGCAGTATCGCGAGATCCTGGCCGACATCGAGGCGCTGCGGCAGGAACGGGCCGTGGAGGGGCAGGCGCCCGGGCCGGCGGAGGCGGCGGCGCTCTGGTACGATACGGTCTACCTGCCGATCGTCGCGATCATCCGCGAGCGGGGCATGCTTCACGACTTTCCCGGTCGCACCGAGACGGATCTCTACGTATGGATCTCGCGGCATCGGGCGCAGCTCGAAGCGGCGCTGGGCTGGGCACTCGACCCCGAGGTCGCCGCCGCCGACCTGATGGCTGCCCAGGAACAGGGGCCTCTGCGGGCTGCCGCTACGGCGCTCTCGCCCCTTGCGGCGGCCAACCTGCTGAACGCCGGGCCGCCGCCCGGCCAGTGGCGCCAGGAGCGTGGCGTCGCCTCAGTCGAGCAGCGCCTCTCTGCCGATGTGCTGGTTCCACTCAGCGGCGCCCCCGAGAGCTGGCTGGCTCTGGAACAGGCGATTGTGGTTGCCCGGCGCGAAAGCGGGCGGCTGCACGGGTTGCACGTGGCGCCCGACGCTGCTGCCAGAAGTGGCGCGACAGCCCTGGCCATAAAGGCCGAGTTTGAGCGGCGCTGCCGGGCAGCCGGTGTGAGCGGGCAGTTGGCGATTGAGGTTGGCGCGATCACCCCGGCGATTGTGGCCCGCGCGCGCTGGAGCGACCTTGTGGTGGTGCACCTGGCCCACCCTCCCGGCGAGGGCGGCCTGGCCCGGCTGCGCGCCGGCTTTCACGCCCTGGTGCAGCACTGCCCGCGCCCCATCCTGGCCGTTCCCGGGCCGGCGCGGCCCCTCAATGCTGCGCTGCTGTGCTACGACGGCACCCCGAAAGCCAACGAGGCGCTGTTCGCCGCCGCTTACCTGGCGCTCCAGTGGGTCATCCCGCTTACCGTGCTGACCGTGCTGGAGACGGGGCGCGCCGATGAATCGACCCTTGCCCGTGCCCGGCGCTACCTGGAGGCCCACGGGGTTTCGCCGGTCTGTGTTGCTGCGCCGGGGTCACCTGCCGCCACGATTGTGGCGACCGCCCGCGAGCGCGCCTGCGATCTGATCCTGATCGGTGGCTATGGTCACGGGCCACTCCTCGAAGCGGTCCTCGGGGGTACTGTAGATGAAGTGCTCCGCTCTAGCGACCGACCGGTGTTGATCTGCCGGTAGCCGGGAGGGGCGTGGGGAAACCCGGTTTCCCATACGTTCACCTCCGTCGTCCATGCGGCTGCGCCGCACAACGCCAGAATGAAAATATTTGTTCTTGGGAGGGCGCAGCCCTCCCAAACCCTCCCCGCTGGCGGGTTATTTCCTGGGAGGGCTTCGCCCTCCCAAACCCTCCCGGTGGGGAGGGCTTGACGCCCCCATGGGCAGGGGGATGGGGAAACCTGGTTTCCCCATATGTTCACCTCAGCCGTCCATGCGGCTGCGCCGCACAACACCGGAATGAAAATATGTGTTCTTGGGAGGGCGCAGCCCTCCCAAACCCTCCCGCGCGCGGGCTATTTTCACGTTAGTCGTGGGTCCTACAGGCTCAGCAGCCGGGTGATGCGCTCGCCCGTGTTGCGAATGTGCTGTTCCATAGCGTAGCGAGCGCGGATAGCGTCGCGGTCGGCGATGGCCGCGACGATCTCCAGATGCTCCTGGTGCGAAGTGAGCAAGTGTGCGCCAGCGATGCGCTGCATGGAGCGGTGGATCAGGTTTACGTGGGGTCGAAGGGCCTGAAGGGCCGTGAGTAGAATAGTGTTGGCGGTGGCGCCAACAATCAGGGTGTGTAACTGGGTATCGGAGCGCAGATAGGGGCGCGCGTCGCCGCGGGCCAGAGCGTCGGCCGTCTCGTGGATCAGCTCCCGCAAGTGAATCAGATCTTCCACGCGGATGTACGGAGTGGCCAGTTCCGCACATAGCCCTTCCAACGCCCCGCGCACCAGATACACGTTGTGGACGTAACTCTCGCTCAGGCTGATCATGCGCAGGCGGCCATCGGCTGCCTCGGTTGCCAATCCCTCCTGGACGAGGCGCATCACCGCTTCACACACGGCTGTCTGGGTCGTACCCAGGTGTTCGGTGAGGCGCTCGATCAGGATCGGTTCACCGGCTTGCAACCGCCCATCGGCGATCAGGTCGAGCATACCGGCATAGGCGTAGAGCGCCAGGCCCGAGTCGCGCCGTATGCCGTCTGGGTCTAGCTGTACCATCGCACGTCCTCCGCTTGCCCTGTGCCTTTTTGCCACTGTACCCCTTCTTGGAGGGCGCGTCAAGGGTTGCGAAGCGGTACGTTTCGGTGAATGAATAACCACTTCGCGCCCTCGGAACGCTACCTTCTGGCCTGGTGGCGGTGCTACACTGCGGATGGGCGACGTGTGCGGGAAAGGACAGAGCCTTCTCCCGCGCCTTACCCCGACAGTTTAGGGGCGGACAGAACCTGTGGACGCCGACGGACGTGATGGCACGGGGATGCGCTGGTTGGTTCCCGCCGCCGGCCCCGCTCCGGCGAAGCTGGAGCGGAGAGACCAGCGCCGCGCGCGGGGTGTTCCAATGCGGTATAAGCCACGTTGGCCGGGATGTTTTGTCCGCCCTTAAACCCCGACAGAATGGAGTGCTGTGATGCCAGCCTTATCGCTGCGAAAGCGGATTGTGGTGGCCTGCGCCGTGGCCGTGGCGCTGTGGAGCGTGGGGTTCCTCGCCTGGCGCCTGACTGGCGCGCTGGCGCCACTAGTGTTTTTTGGTTACCTGGGAACAGTCGTGGCCCCCGGCGTAACCTACTACCTGGGTCTGCCCGCCCACAAGCGCCTCAAGGGGCGCCGGGCGCTAACACTGAGCCTGGCGCTGGCCATGTTTTCCGCCGCGCTTGCGCGGGCCGTGTTCCAGCAATCGATCGTGCAGGTCGAAGGGCTGATCTTCGAGGTGCTGAGCGGTGTCTTCGGCGCCGCAGTGCTGCACTTCCTGATCGCTAAACTTATCGGTCCGCTGATCTTCGGACGGCTGTACTGCGGCTGGGCTTGCTGGACGGGTATGTTCCTCGATCTCTTGCCTTACCGCCTGAGCAAAGGTCGCCTGGGCGGTTTCTGGCGCCGCCTGCCTGCCATGCACCTGGCCGCGAGCGTGATCCTGGTGGCCACGCTGGTCCTCGGCTTCGGCTACGTGCCCGGTCCCGCCGGGGCCCTGGCCTGGTTTCTGGGAGGGTGCGCGCTCTACTATGCGCTGGGCGTTGGTCTGGCCCTGTGGTTGAAGGATAACCGCGCCTTCTGTAAGTACGCCTGCCCGGCGGGGTTGCTGGCGCGTCCCGCTGCGCGTTACAGCCTGGTCAAAGTGGCCGGAGACCCGACGAAGTGCAATGGCCACGCCGAATGCATCGCCGTGTGTCCGATGGACATCCGCATCATTGACTACACCCGCCTGCACCTGCGCGTGCTGTCCGCCGATTGCATTCTGTGCCAGAACTGCATTAACGTTTGCCCGGACGGCGCGTTGAGCTTGAGCCTGGGGCTTGAAACCCACGGCATCGAGTTGCTGCGCACGCGATAGACGCCCTTGCGGCTGTGCCGCGCCCTGCCAGGATGAACCGGGTCGAGCGGCAGCGCCAGTGGGTTGAGCGGCAGCGCCGGTAGGTCGAGAGGCGGTGCCGCTGTGCCTCGACGCCTTCCCGGCTACTCCAGCGAGCGCAGCACGAGGTTGCGAAACAGCGCCTCCACCTGGGCATCGGTAGCTACCGCCACCATACCGTAGCGGGGGCCAGGGGGCGGATCGGCGAGGCTGAGTTCGGTGACCTCTTCGCCATTCACCCGCAGGCTGATCCGTTCATTCTCCATGCGCGCCGCCAGGCGATTCCGGGCCCTTTCGCCGCCAAGGATCGCCGGATGTTGCTCTTCGATCAGTACTGTGGAACGCCCGCCGCTTGAACGGATCAATTGATAGCTGCCCTCAAGGGGATCAACCGTATAGGTCAGGAAGTTCCGCTCGTTAAAGCGCAACAGCAACCCCGCTCGTCCGCCGCGCACCTCGACGTCAACCCCGACCAGGAAGTTCGCGCCCGCGGGTGCGGTGCTGAACGCCCAGATGTTGCCAACCCCCTGCGTTGCAGTAATGCGGTACGCACCGGGGACAAAGCCAACGCTCCAACCCGCGCCCTGGATCGAGGGCCAGCGCGCCGCCTGGGTGAAATCGTCCTGGTACAGCACAGCGCCGCTCTCGGCAATCGTTGCTGGTGGGGTAGTTGGCCCGGGGGTACTGGTGGGGGCGCGGGTAGGGACGAGGGTGGGGGCGCGGGTAGGGACGAGGGTGGGGGCGCGGGTAGGGATGAGGGTGGGGGCGCGAGTGGGGACGAGGGTCGGGGCCGGAGTTGTGGTTGGCGCTGCGGCAGCGTTCTGCGGGCCGGCGCCAGTCGGGCCGCCCAGCGCGACCGGGCTTTGCCGGCGCAGCGCCCAGCTCGCGACGCCGGCCCCGGCCAGGAACAGGGCCGCAACACCACCGAGCAGCAGCGCCCGTCGCCCGCGGTCGGGCTGCCGGGCGATGGACGCCGGTGAAGGGGCGGCGGCATGCCCTGCGGCCTCGGCCCTGGCCAGGAGCGCCCCGCTATCACGGTAGAAGGGGTTGATCCGCTGGATCTCGCGCAGGGTTGCGGCGGCCTGCAGGTGGCGCCCAGCCTCCAGATGGGCCTGGGCCTGGGCGTACAACTCCGCCAGGTGATCGCGCGCCTGGGCCGGCGCCGCCGGAGCGGGCCGCGGCGACGGGGGCGAGGCTGCGTGTCCCAGCGTCCGGTTGTAGGCTGTGCGGGCGGCGAAATCGCTTAGCGTGGCATAGGCTTCGTTGATGCGTTGCGCGCGCCGGCTGGCCCGAGCCTGCTCCTCAGGGCTGGCCGTTGCAAAGCGATCCGGATGGTAGCGCGCAATTTGCTGGCGATACGCGCGTTTGATCTCCTCCGCCGTTGCGTTGCGGTGGACGCCGAGCACAGCGTAGTGGTCAAGGTTCTCGAACTCGTCCATGCCATCCTCGGGCCGGTGATGTCACTGCGCCTGCACCTGCGCTATGCTCCACACAACCGATGCATTATAGCACGCCCGCTGAAAAATACGGGGAAACCGGGTTTCCCCAACCCCCTCCCTGAGGTGAAAATACGGGGAAACCGGGTTTCCCCGACCCCCTGCCTGTGGGGGCGCCAGCCGCTTCCATGGGAAATGGGGAAACCGGGTTTCCCCACTCCCCTGCCTGTGGGGGCGCCAGCCGCTTCCATGGGAAATGGGGAAACCGGGTTTCCCCACTCCCCTGCCTGTGGGGGCGCCAGCCGCTTCCAACCGCGGTTGGGACATGGGGAAACCGGGTTTCCCTACGCTCCTTGTGGGGAGGGTCTGGGAGGGCTACGCCAGCCCCGGTTATATCAGGAGCCGGTTGACATAGCCCGGTCACGCAGCTTACAATGCAAGCGCTTCACAGGCGTGTGCGGGGTAAGTGGCTCGTCAATCCGATTGTGATGGATTGTTTGTTGCCAGGAGCGCTTCGCTCTCCCGCCCCCGTTCTCGCCCCATCACACGTGACAGGCCGGTAGCAGCACACAGGCCACGGCCAGGGCGCCCTGGAATGCCGTCGCGGCCAACCGCATTCTGAAAGCTGCTATCTGAACATGGTATAACCAGTGAGGTACTGGATCCTCAAGACCGAGCCGCAGGCCTACAGTTACGCCGATCTGCTGCGCGAGGGGCGCACGATCTGGGATGGGGTAACGAACACCGTTGCTCTCAAACATCTGCGCACCATGCAGCCGGGTGATCAGGTGTTGATCTACCATACGGGCGATGAGCGCCGGGCAGTGGGGCTGGCCGAGGTAACCAGCGCTCCGTATCCCGATCCGCGACAGGATGACCCCAAACTGGTGGTTGTGGACGTGCGTCCGTTAGAAGCCCTGCCGCGCCCGGTCGATCTGGCGACGATCAAGGCCGACCCGTTCTTTGCTGAGTTTGCCCTGGTGCGCCAGGGCCGTCTCTCGGTGGTTCCCGTGACACCTGAGCAGTGGACTCGTCTGCTGGCGCTGGCGGGCGTGGAAGGATGACCCGCCTCGGCGCCGCCGGTATGTTTCTAGAAAGATGGTGGCGGTACAATTAGCAGCGCATGCTGACTATCACTACGCATAGCCGCGCGAGGTGCTGCGATGGATGCAGCGACGATCCTGGTAGTTGACGATGAGCAGCCGATTGTGGACCTGGTGGCCAGTTACCTGACCGCGGAGGGTTTCGGGGTCCATCGGGCCTTCGACGGTCCAAGCGCCCTCAATCTGGCCCGTAGCCTGCGTCCTGATCTGGTGATCCTCGACGTGATGCTGCCCGGCCTCGATGGGATCGAGGTGTGCCGGCGCCTGCACCAGGAGACGGCCGTCTACGTGCTGATGCTCACTGCTCGCGCCGATGAGGTTGATAAGCTGATTGGTCTCTCCGTCGGCGCCGATGATTACCTCACCAAGCCCTTCAGCCCCCGTGAACTGGTTGCGCGTGTGAAGGCCATTCTGCGTCGCGCCCGCGGCCCGGTGGAAAAATTTGCCGAGCGACCGGTGTTGCAGTTTGGGGATATCAGCATTGATCCCGAACGGCGCGAGGTGCAACGCGGCGGCTGCCAGATCGATCTGACCCCGCGCGAGTTCGATCTCCTGTACGCAATGGCCAGCCATCCCGGGCGGGTCTTTACCCGCGAGGAGTTGTTGCGCCGGGTATGGGGGCCTGACTTCGCCGGTATCGATCGGGTCGTGGATGTACACGTCGGCACCTTGCGCCGCAAACTCGAAGATGACCCCGATGGCGCTCCCCTGCTCCAGACGGTGCGCGGCGTCGGCTATAAGTTCGTTGGTGGTCAGCGATGAGGTGGTACCATCAGCTCCGCTGGAAACTGTTCATCTCGCATCTGGTCATCATCATTATTGCTGATGTGGTGCTCCTTGCCACCGCCGGGTTCATTGCGCGTATCGGCCTGGTCTATGCGGTGCCGCTGAACGTTGGCGCCGCTGCCGCCGAAACGGGCCGCCTGCCCGCCGCCGGGGCCGCAGCGGCCACATCAACGCCGCTCGAACAGTTCCAGACCGTCTTGCAGCAGGCGTTGCTCGTCAGCGGGTTCGCTGCGCTAGCCGCCGCGGTGGTGGTGAGCCTGTTCGTGTCGCGCCGGATCGTCGAGCCGTTGCTGACCCTCTCGATTGTCAGTCGCCGGCTGGCCCAGGGGTTCTACCGCGAGCGCACCCGCATCACCAGCGATGATGAGATCGCGCAACTCTCCCGGAGTGTCAACCAGTTGGCCGATGCCCTCGACCAGACCGAGCGGCGACGCCTGGCCTTGCTCGCCGATGTTACCCACGAGTTGCGTACCCCCCTGGCAACCATCGGCGGCTATATGGAGGGCCTGCTCGACGGGGTGATCGATCCCAGTCCCCAGACTTTCAGCCTGATCCTCCACGAGTCGAATCGCCTCCAGCGCCTGATCGAAGACCTGGAGTTGCTCTCGCGGGTCGAAGCGGGCCAGTTACCGGTGGTGGCGCGTCGCACCGACCTGCGACGTCTACTCGAGGAAGTGGCCGCTCAGTTCGAGCCGCTCTTCCGCGCCAACCAGGTCACCCTGTCGCTCCACCTCGACATTCAGCTTCCCCTCGTCTGGGCCGATCCTGACCGGGTAAACCAGGTGCTGATCAACATTCTCTCCAACGCCTACCGCTATACGCCGGCTGGCGGGCGGGTGACGCTGGTCGCCGATGTGGCCGACAAAACGGTGATCGTTGCCGTGCGCGATACCGGCATTGGTATCAGCCCCGAGCATCTGCCGCACATTTTCGAGCGCTTCTACCGGGTTGACAAATCGCGCGCCCGGCAAAGCGGCGGTAGCGGCATTGGCCTGGCCATCGCGCGGCACCTGGTCTATGCCCAGGGCGGCGAAATCTGGGCCGAGAGTGAAGGGCCGGGCAAAGGCACGACCTTCTGCTTCACCCTGCCGGTGGTGCCAGCGGAGAGTATGGGGCTGCCGGTCGCCGATGCTCAGCCCGAGGCCCTGCCCGCCGGCTGACCCGGCGGGCCGTCTCTACCGTGGCCGCCGTTCGTTGCCTGGTTCGATAGGAAGGGCTATGGGGCAACCCGGTTGCCCATCTCACAACCGGTGGTGGGAGCGCCGGGCGCCCCGGCAGGCGGGGGCGTAGGGCAACCCGGTCGCCCCATAGGTTCACCTCAGCCATCCATGCGGCTGCGCCGCACAACGACAGTAGAGACGCAGCGCCGCTGCGTCTCTACTCCCAAACCCGCCCACCAGGGAGGGGGATGGGGAACCCCGGGTTCCCCTTTTCCCAACCGCTGGTGGGAGCGGCTGGCGCCCGCACCGGCAGGGGTGCGGTTCGACAGCTCACCGCAGGTGGGGAACCCCGGGTTCCCCGTATGTTCACATCAGCCGTGTATGCGGCGCAGGCCGCGCAGGTCCATGACATCGCAGATCCTCCTGGGCATCTTTCAACTCTTCCTGATCATTGGCGGTTCGCTCGCCGTGGCGCTGTATGTGATTGATCGGCTCTTCCCGCCGATGGAGCGCATCCGCGAGCCTGGCAGCGAGAGTGTCGTTCCACCTCTGGCGCCCGGCCCGGGAATGGTGCGCCTGCCCCAGGCGGCGCCCGATGAGGTGGCGCTGCCGCCCGCCCCGCCCTGGTTGGGCGCCTACTGGCGCGCCAACCTGCGCCTGATCGGGCCGATGCTGCTCATCTGGCTGTTCAGTTTCACCCTGCCCGCCCTGCTGGCGCCGATCCTCAACTCGATCACCGTGCTCACCGGCTTTCCCCTGGGCTACTACCTCAGCGGCCAGGGCGCGCTGCTGTTCTTCGTGGCCCTGACCGTTATCTATAGCTGGCGTATGGCCCGGCTGGATCGACGCTTTGGCGTGTACGTCGTCGATACGGCGGAACAGCGTCGCTACCGCAGTCGCCTGATCGTTAACTACGCTATCTTCATAGCCTGCTTTATCCTGTTCGTCGTAGTCGTGGGGGCGATTGACGCCTACTACGGGTTGCCAGCGCAGCTCATCGGCTGGGTCTTCCTGTTTCTCACCATCGCAATCTATGCCGTGATCGGCCTGCGCGCCCGCACCAACCGCCTGGACGAGTACTACGTCGCCGGGCGGCGCGTGCCCGGGGTGCTCAATGGCCTGGCCACCGGCTCAGACTGGATGAGCGCCGCTTCGTTTATCTCGATGGCCGGCGCGCTCTTCCTTCTGGGCTACGAGGGGCTTGCCTACATTACCGGCTGGACAGGCGGCTACGTGCTGCTGGTGCTGCTCCTGGCGCCCTACCTGCGAAAATTCGGCCAGTTTACCGTCCCCGACTTCATCGGCACGCGGTACCCCGGCGCACTGACGCGGGTGATTGCTGCCGTTGCCAGCATTATCATCAGTTTTACCTACCTGACCGCGCAGGTCACCGGGGTCGGCATCATTATGAGCCGGTTCCTGGGTCTCAACTACATGATCGGCGTGATCGTTGGCCTCGCCGCAGTGCTGTTGTGCTCCTACCTCGGGGGCATGAAGGCAATCACCTGGACCCAGGGGGTGCAGGGGATCATCCTGGTGTTCGCTTATCTTGTGCCGGTGACCTGGCTCTCGTTCAAGCTCACCGGGGTGCCGCTGCCGCAATTGATGTACGGCGAAGCGCTGCGCAACATCGAGGTGCTGGAAGCGAGTCAGGGCATTGCGCGAAGCTACACAGCGCCCTTCAACGACTGGTCGCCAGTCAACTACCTGGCGCTGACCATCTGCCTGATGCTGGGCACCGCCGGATTGCCCCACATTCTGGTGCGCTTCTATACGGTGCCTACGGTGCGTGAGAGTCGCAGCAGCGTCGGGTGGGCGCTGGCCTGGATCTGCGTGCTCTACCTGACCGCGCCAGCGTATGCGGCCTTCTCACGCTGGGAGATTCTGGATAACGTCGTTGGGCGGCCGGCGGGCGATCTGCCGGCCTGGGCGGAGAACTGGGCGCGGACTGGCCTGCTCGTCTTTGCTGACGCTCCCGATATCGGGGGAAACGGTGATGGGGTGCTTCAGTACAAAGAGTTGAGCATTGACCAGGATCTGATCGTGCTGGCAACGCCGGAAATCGCGGGGTTGCCGACCACAGTAGTGGCACTGGTAGCCGCCGGGGGCATGGCCGCGGCTCTGTCCACTGCCGATGGGCTGCTCATGGTGATAGCCTCTGCTGTGGCCCACGACATATTCCACCGCACCCTCAACCCCAACGCCAGCCGCCGTGAACGCCTCTGGCTCGGGCGGATCATGATCCTCGTCGCGGCCATCCTTGCCGCACTGACCGCGGTGCAGCGCCTGGCGATCATCGTGCAGATGGTGGCCTGGGCCTTTTCGCTGGCGGCGGCGACCTTTTTCCCGGTGCTGGTGCTGGGGGTTTTCTGGAAGGGCGCCACCAGCCGTGGCGCCGCCGCCGGTATGCTCAGCGGCCTGCTGGTGACCCTGGTATACATGGGCCTGAACTACACCATGCCGCAGTTTCAGCTCTTTGGCATCAGCCATGTGGCTGCGGGCATCTTCGGAGTAGCGGTGAATTTTCTGGTTACCTGGAGCGTAAGCCGGTTCGGGCCGCGCCCGCTTCCGGCCACCGAGGCCCTGGTCGATCACCTGCGCTACCCCTGATACCATTTTAGATTTTAGATTGTGGATTGTGGATTGTGGATTGCCACGCTGGGCAGCACAACGCCTAAAATTCAAGCCGCCCTCCCAAACCCTCCCCTCAGGGAGGGGGTTGGGGAGACCCGGTTTCCCCATGTCCCAACCGCTGTTGGGAGCGGCTGGCGCCCCCACAGGTGGGGGTGCGGTTCGACAGGCTCACCGCAGGTGGGGAAACCCGGTTTCCCCGTATGGTCACCTCAGGCCCCATTCGCGAGGCGCACAACGCCAGCATGCAACCATGGGAGGGCTACCCCCTCCCTGGCCCTCCCCCGCTGGGGGAGGGAACCGGGCTCCTCCCCTCAGGGAGGGGGATGGGGAAACCCGGTTTCCCCATGTCCCAACCGCTGGTGGGGGCGGCTGGCGCCCCAGCCGGCAGGGGGATGGGGAAACCCGGTTTCCCCGTATGGTCACCTCAGGGAGGGGGATGGGGAAACCCGGTTTCCCCACATCCCCGACCGCCGGTGGGAGCGGCTGGCGCCCCACAGGTGGGGGTGCGGTTCGACAGGCTCACCGCAGGTGGGGAAACCCGGTTTCCCCGTATGGTCACCTCAGGGAGGGGGATGGGGAAACCCGGTTTCCCCGTATGTTCACATCAGAACAGGCTCAAGGGCCTGCGGACAGGGATCGGGGAGGGAGGGCTGATTGGCCCGTCGCTGAGGATCATCGCCGGGATAGCGCGGGTCATCGCGTCGGCCTCGGCGTCGCCGATCAGTTCGGCGGCGCGGGCGCAGGCAGCGCCCAGATTGGGCATGCGCCCGAAGTGGGGGCCGTGGGCATCGCTGCCGATGATCTGCACCAGCCGGTGGATCACCAGCGTTTCGGCCAGATGGCACATCGCCGGCCCCTGGATGCCGAGCAGAGCGTCGCCGGTCAGTTGCATCAGCGCGCCGCGCTCGATCAGCGGCACGAGGGCGTTCGGGTCGTGCTGCACGTAGCGCATCCGTTCGGGGTGGGCATAGATCACCCGGTAACCGGCCACCTGCAGGGCGAACACGATCTGCTCGACGACCTCGGCGGGGCTGCTGAGAGGAAACTCCACCAGCACGGCCCGGCTCGCGCCGTAGGGGAGCAATTCACCGGCCCTCAGGCGCTCGACCACGCCCGGCTCGCCGTAGATTTCGGTGCCCGGCACCAGTTCCAGGTTAATCTCCTGTTCGGCCAGGGCGGCGCGCAACTCGGTGAGCCGTTCGGTCAGCAGGGCCACGCTGTAGCGCGAGTAATCGACGTTGGTCGAGTTGCGTCCGTGGGGCGTAGCGGCCATGACCCTGACGCCCATGGCCACTGCCGCGCGGGCCATCTCGATGGCGGCTTCGAGGGTACGGGCGCCGTCGTCGAAGTCGTGGAGGATGTGCGAGTGGAGATCGATCATAGTATTGAAGGGGCGCGGAGGTCGGGCCGATGGCCCTCTCGGGCGCCTCAGTAGTTATACCCACGTTCCAGGCGCGAGCCATTGAGCACCACACCAATAATGTTGGCCTTCACCTTTTCAAGCATCTGCCGGGCTTCCCGCGCCCGGTCGCGACGGGTGTGACCGGCCTGTAGCACGAGCAGCACCCCGTCCACACGGGGGGCCAGCACGGCGGCGTCGGTTACGGCGACGACCGGCGGTGTATCGAAGAGCACCATATCGGCCTCGCCGCGCAGGCGCTCGATCAGGGCGCCCATACGGCGCGAGCCGAGCAGGTCGGCGGGGCGTGGTGGTAACGGGCCGCTGGCCAGCAGTCGAAGCCCGGCCACGCCTGTCTCCTGAATGGGCAACGGCCCCTCGCTCTGCTCCAGCAGGGCGCTGGTCACGCCCCGGTCGTTGGGCACCCCGAAAAGACTGTGCAGACTCGGGCGTCGCAGATCGCAATCCACCATCAGCACCCGCTGCTCGGCCTGGGCCATGGTCACGGCCAGGTTGGCCAGGGTGGTGCTCTTACCCTCATCTGGCGCGGTGCTGGTGAGCACCAGGGTGTGCAAGGGGCGGTCGAGGCTGGAGAAGAGGATATTCGTCCGCAGGGTACGGTAGGCCTCGGCGGCGGCGGAGTCCGGATCCCGCAGGGTGATCAGCGCGCGTTCAGCGGCGGTCCCGTTCACGGCCACGATTCCCTCCCGGCTGCTACTTCTCAACCGTCGGGATGGCCCCGATGGTGGTCAACCCGACGAAGCGCTCGACATCGGCGCTGCTCTTCAGGGTATCATCAAGGTATTCGAGCACAAACACCAGCAAGATGCCAGCGATCAGGCCGAGGATGGCCCCGGCCAGCACATTGACGCGGGTATTGGGGCTGATTGACACCAGGCGCGCCCGCTGGATCTGCTGCACATTGATGCGCGCGGTGCCTTCCAGGGTGGCGTTGATGCGATTGACTTCGGCGATAATGCGCGCGCCGACAGCGTCGGCCATAGCCATAGCCTGGTCGAGCGCGGGCGCATCGACCTCGATGACGATTTTCTGCTCATCGGGGCGCGGCTGAATGTTGACATCTTCCATCCACCGCTCGCCGCTAACATCAAGGCCGAGTTGCTGGCTGATCTGGTCCAGCACATCGGGTTGCAGCACCAGTTCGCGGTAGCTGTTCATGGAGTTGCGCAGCACGATGTTGAGGCCATTATCAGCCTGGTTGGCAAAGGCGAGGTAGACGGCCTGGGCGCGGAAGGTCTGGGGGAGCAGCTTGCTGACCCCGTAGGCGGCCACTACGGCGGCCAGGAGGGCGAGGGCCACGACCCACCAGCGCTTGACCAGTACATTGACATAATCAGTGAGTTGCATAGGCATACCCGGGGGCGCATCACTCTCTGGGGATCACTCCAAGCACACGAACGCCGAGCCACTGTTCGGCCTGGCGCGGGCTACGCAGCCGGTCATCGAAGGCGTTGAGCAGAAAGGCGAGCCCCACGCCAGCGGCGAGGGCCAGAGCCACCCGCAGCGCGACATCGCGCAGCATGTCACGGCGGCCAACGACGGCGGTTGCCGGCCCGGGCGGATCGAGCACAGCCACGTGCAGGCCGCCGGCGGAGGAGCGGCCCCAGTACTTCAACCCGCCGCTCTGCAGGGTCGCCAGCGTAGCGCGGAGCAGGGCACTTGCGGCTTCGGGGGTGCCGGCGACGGCGCGGAGCGTCACGGCGCGATGGGTTACCTCCGTTTGCAGGCTGCCGCGGATGCTCGCGGCGTCGAGTTGATAACCCTCGGCAGCCAGGGCGGCCTGCACATCGCTGGCGAAGGCGGCGCTTCCAACCACGAAGGGCAGGTCATCGAGGATATACTCCGTGGTCATCCAGGTAGAGCGCTCGTCAACATCGGGCAGCGGCGATGGCGTCGAAGCCGACAGCGGCACACGCGAGACGAGGGCCAGGGCGCTGGACTGGTAGGCCGGGGTGCGGCTCAGGGCCAGGGCCAGGCTGACCGTGCCGGCGATGAGCGGAGGCAGCAGCACCAGGAACCAGTAGCGCCGCAGGATGGAAAGGTACTCGTACAGGTGCATGCTCAGGCAGAAGCTAAGGGCTGCAAGAATGGCTTGCCGGCCACGGCCTGTTCGATGCGCGCTGAACCGTGCCCATTGCAGGCGCGCCCCGGGTCCACCCGGGGCAACAAACCGGCTGCCAGGATGTCAACGGACAGGTGCAACGCGGTTCTCCTGCCAGGTCTCCAGAGCCTCGTCAATCACCGCGCGCATCTGGCGGAGAAACCGCTCACGGCTGAAGCGCTCGGCGTGCTGGCGGATCGTCAGCGGGTCGTACGCGTCGCTCTGGGCAGTGAGGACAGCGGCAGCCAGGGCCGTTGCCGTCGGTTCGTAGAAGAAGCGCCCGGTTACCCCCTCGATCACTGTCTCCAGCGCCCCACCCGCGCCATAGGCGATCACCGGGCGACCGGCGGCCATAGCCTCGACGGGGGTAATGCCAAAATCCTCCTCGCCCGGAAAGATAAAACCACGACAGCGCACGAACAGGTCGCGCCGCGTCGCCTCGTCCACCCGGCCGAGAAACTCGATGCTCGGCCCGGCCAGGCGCTCCAGGCGGCGTCGGTCACGACCGTCGCCGAAGATCTTCAGCGGCAGGCGCAGGCGGTTAAAAGCCTCGACGATCAGCTCTAAACGCTTATAGGGGACGAGACGCCCGCCGGCGAGGTAAAACCCGGCTGCGGGCTGCGGAGCGTAGGGCGGCAGATCGACCGGTGGCGGCACAACCTCGGCCTCGCGCCGGTAGTACCGGCTGATGCGCCTGGCGACCTCGCGTGAATTGGCGACAAACACATCCACCCGATTGGATGTCACCACGTCCCAGAGTCTAACATAGGTGAGCGCGAAGGGCAAGAGCATACCGGGCAATCCGCCGATCCCCTCGCGGAGCACGTAATCCTGACTGCGCCATGCAAAGCGCATTGGCGTATGGCAGTAGCAGATGTGCAGCGCATCGGGCCGTGGGATGACCCCCTTGGCAAAGGCGCTGCTGCTAGAGAGGATCAGATCGTAGTCGCGCAGGTCGAAGCTCTCGAAGGCGCTCGGATAGAGCAGAACATAGCGCCGGAAATGCCGGCGCCAGCCCGGAACCCGTTGCACAAACGAGGTGCGAATGTCCCAACTCCGGTAGGCTTCCGGCATGGCCTCGGGGTCGTAGATCGACGTGAAAACGGGCGCGTCGGGGTACAGTTCGTGCAGGGCTTCGAGCACGCGCTCCGCCCCGCCGTACTGGTTGAGATAATCGTGAACGATTGCGACACGCATATGGCTCTGTCGGCCTGGCTACACGACGACATGCTGAACCAGGGTGCGCGGGAGAGCTGCCCCCTCCTAGCCTCCCCCCTGGGGAGACGCCGGAAGGGGAGCGGAGCGACCCACGCCCTCCCGCCGGGAGGGGCATGGGGAACCCCGGTTTCCCCATAAGCTCGCATCAGGATAACATATCCTGGCGCGGTTGCTGCGGGGGAGGCAATGATGTGCAAGAGGTTGGCAGCAGCCCTGCAAGTAGCGAGAATATCCCATCAAGTAGTGGCGCTCCTGCTTGAAGCCCTGTGAGCGCCGGGTATACTGAAACTGTATGCCTGGCCATCCTGCGCCCGGTACGTCAGCCCGCCCCGCGACGGGCAACTTGCGTTTTTGTGGAGGGAGGTGCTGTATGACGATGCAGGAGTTCGAGGATCAATCCCCACGCATGGCCCAGAGCCATCTTGAGCGTGCGTATATGGAGGAGTATCTGCGCGGTCTTGGTCTGAGCCTCGATGATCTGCGGCTGCTTCCGACTGCTCAGGCGCGCGAGTTGTTGCGCGCCGCTTCAACCTACGCCTCGATGCGCCTGAGCGAGGTCGAGTCGCGTTCGCATCTGGTCGAAGAGCTTCACGGCGGCCCGCCACCAATGTAGGACGGGGAGACCTGGCTACGTCGTCATGACTGGCCAGGTCTCGCTCCCAGATAAGCGGCGCCTTTCCCCACCCGGGTGTTGATCGGCACTCCGGCAGCGCAGAGTGGGCAGTCTTCAGGGGCGTAGCTTTCCAGGGGTACCTCAACCAGGGCGTACAGTTCCGGGGCGCTCAGGGTTGCCGCCGTGACGCCGCCCCGGTTGCATAACGCGCCGACGCCGATCACCTCGCCGCCTGCCCGCCGCACCGCCTCTACCACCTGCCGCGCCGAGCCGCCGGTAGTCAGCACATCTTCAACGACCAGCACTCGCCGTCCCTGCGCCAGAGTATCGTAGCCGCGCCGCAGCGCGCGCCGCTTGCCGTCGGCGGCGGCTTCCTCCTCGGCGTAGACCGCCAGCACCTCACGCCCATCCATTGCGCTCAGATGGTACGCCGTCCACTGGGCCAGAATCACGCCGCCGATGGTCGGGCCGGCGACCACCTCCACGCCTGCGCCGGTAAAGTGGCGCGCCAGTCGTTCGCAGACCGCGGCGGTCGCGGCGGTGTGCGGGTAGAGCGCATCTTTGTTGACATAACTACTACCGTGGCGGCCAGAGGTGTACACCAGGTGGTCGCCGGTGATCAGCGCGCCCACATCGGCAAGCAGGGCCAGCACATCGTCTCCGTTCATGCCCCCTCCGCTTCAAGTTCATGCACGATCCGGGCCGCGGCAGCCGACGGCGCCCCCACGTCCGGCGGCGGCGCGGTAATCGGGCGACCGATGACCAGGTAATCGGCGCCGGCCCGCAGGGCCGCGGCAGGTGTGGTGACGCGCTGCTGGTCGCCAATGGCGGCCCACGCTGGGCGGACGCCCGGGGTGATGATCAGCAGCCCGTTGCCGCAAGCCGCGCGGATCGCCGCTACTTCGTGGGGCGAGGCGACAACCCCGTCCAGGCCGCACGTCTGTGCCAGGCGGGCCAGGCGCGTCACGTGGGTGGTCAGAGGCGCTCCGACGCCCAGCTCATCGCGCAGAGCCGGCTGGTCCACACTGGTCAGCACAGTGACGCCGAGGAGCAGCGGTCGGTGCGGGGCGGCGCGGGCAGCCTCGGCGGCGGCGCGCAGCATCGCCCCGCCGCCCTGGCAGTGCAGGGTCAGCATGCGCACCGCGGGGCCAAATGCACAGACGGCGCGCACCGCGCCGGCCACGGTGTTGGGAATGTCGTGCAACTTCAGGTCGAGAAACAGGCTGCCCCCGGTGGCCGCCACGGCCTCCACCACCCGGGGGACGCCCTCAGCCGTACATAGTTCCAGGCCGACCTTGAAGCCGCCCACCAGCGACCGTACCTCGCGCACCAGCGCGAGCGCGGCGTCGAGCCGGGCCACGTCGAGAGCGACCAGGAGGCGCTCGCGTGGCGCCAGGCGCGGGGGAGGCGATGGGAAGATAGAACCAGGCATAGTGTTGCTGCGTAGCCCTTGCGGTATCAATCCCCACGGGCGGGGAAACCCGGTTTCCCCATATGTTCACCTCAGCCGTCTATGCGGCTGCGCCGCACAAAACCGGAATGAACATATTATTGTTCTTGGGAGGGCGAAGCCCTCCCAAATCCTCCCCGCTGGCGGGTTGTTTCCTGGGAGGGCTTCGCCCTCCCGAAACCCTCCCCTCAGGCAGGGGTATGGGGAAACCCGGTTTCCCCATATGTTCACCTCAGCCGACCCCGATCAACCCTCGGCAGATGCGCCCGGGCAGCGCTGGCCCTTCGTAGACCAGGCCGGTGTACACCTGGAGCAGGGTAGCCCCGGCGTCGAGCATGCGTTGCGCGTCGTCGAGGCCGAAGATGCCGCCAACGCCGATGATCGGCAGCCGGCCGCCGCTCTCGCGGGCCACGAAGCGCACCACGCGCAGCGCGAGGGGGTGCAGGGGCCGCCCGCTGAGGCCGCCGCTCTCGGCGGCGCGGGCATGGTCGGCGGCGGCTAACCCCTCGCGGCAGACGGTCGTGTTGGTGGCGATGATCCCCGCAACGTCAGTCTCGGCGCAGACCTCCAGGGCCTCGGCGAGGGCAGGCTCGGCGAGATCGGGGGCGAGTTTCACCAGAATGGGCCGCGGGGGAGCGCCGCGTTCGTGGGCCAGGCGCCGGTTTTCGGCCTGCAATGCGGTGAGCAGCGCGCGCAGGTGTGCCCGATCCTGGAGCGCGCGCAAGCCGGGGGTGTTGGGTGAGCTGACGTTTACGGCAAAGTAGGCCCCGTAATCGAAGAGCAAGCGGAACGAGCGCAGGTAGTCTTCCACTGCCCGCTCCAGGGGCGTGCGCTGCGACTTGCCGATGCTGATGCCCAGCGGGGCCGGCAGAGGCGGTCGAGTAGCCAGACGGGCGGCCAGCGCCGCTGCGCCAGCATTGTTGAAGCCCATGCGGTTGATCAGCGCCTGGCTGGCCGGCAGACGGAACAGGCGCGGGCGCGGATTGCCCGGTTGGGCCACGGCGGTCACCGTGCCGACCTCTACGTGACCGAAGCCCAGAGCCATCCAGGCCGGCAGGGCCACCCCGTCTTTGTCCATACCGGCAGCAAGGCCGATGGGATTGGGGAAGCGCAGCCCGAAAACCGTGCGTTCCAGGGCGGGATGGCGGCAGGCCAGCACACGCTCGCAGAACCACAGCGCCAGGCGCCGGCGCGAGAGCAGCGACAGCAGGGTGAGCGTGCGCTCGTGGGCCGCTTCGGCATCGCCTCCCTGCATACGAAAGAGGACGGGCCGGATCAGGTGTCTGTAGAGCATAGGGGGCGGTGCGCGCGAGCCGGAAGGCGCGCAGGCGCCGTACCGGAGGCGATCGCTGTGCACTCTCAACAGGGCTCGCTACGACAGGCGTCGCACTCAAAATGGTTCCAGCCCGGCATCCGAAAGCGCATCGGCAAAACGCTCGACATCGCCTACCCGCCTGAGCGTCTCCACCTGTTCGAGGAGCCTGCGCCGGTCAGCCGTGTCGGAGATAACCGCCCGCTCGATGTACTGCCGCAGGTAGATCTTCAGGATCTCCATCTGCTCGGCGCTCAGTTCATCGTTGCGCAGATAGGTCTCGACCGCATCGGCCAGGCGCCCGGTGGTCTCGTTCATCCAGAAACGGGGCGGCAGGGGCGTCTCGAAGGGGTAGGGATAGTCGGGATTCTCAACAAAGATTAGCGGACCGATCTGTTCTGACATACGTTTTCGCCTGTGATTGCGGCAAATAATCCTGATTGGAGCAGGGGTTGCGCGGATCGCAGACCACCGAACAGTTCCCCTTTCTGACGCGACGCGGAGTAACCCCCTCAGCGCCTCCTTGACAGGTGGCGTTGTCGAAGAAGAACCGGTTCCAGAGCCGCTTCTCCCCGATGCCTCGGCCCTACCTTCGCATGCCCAGGGCATCGTAGAGCCGCGGGTAATCGAAATTGGCCTCGAGCAACTCGGTGAAGCGGCGCAGCTTCGAGTCCTCGTGGAAGCGCACGCGGCCAAAGAGGCGTTCTGCGCGTTCGACGGCGGCCAGGGTGTCATCGGGAACGACGATCAGCGGCACCTGGAGTTCCCCGGCGCGATCGACGACCTCTGGAGAAGGCTGGAAGTTGCCGGTGAGCACCAGGGCGCTGGTATGGGTCTTGAGCGCGGCCAGTTGCAGATCGGTCCGGTCGCCGCCGGTGACCACCACCTTATTGCCGCGGCGGCGGAAGAACGGCATACTGGCCTCGGCGCTCATCGCGCCGATCATCAGGGACTCGGCGACGCGGGAGCACCACGCGCGCTGGCCGATCAACTGGCCGCCCAGATGCACCAGCAGTTCCTCGATGCTGACACCTGCCAGGGTCGGGTCGTGGGGCAGCACGGCGAAGACGGGGATGCCGCGACGCTCCAGAAACGGCGCCACCCGGCTGCGCACGAACTCGAACTGAGGCTCCTCCACCTGGTTGATCAACACCCCGAGCAGGCGTTCACCCACGTATCGCTGCACCGAGAGCACCGTATCCACACTCAGGGTCGAGTCGTAGCGCGTCACCAGCAGGCCGGGAGCCTGCAGTAGATCGGTGACCTGATCGGCTGAAAGATCGACCAGCGCGCCTTCCGACCACGTGTTGGTGCCTTCGAGCACCACGACGTCTTTGTTGCGCGAGACGCTCAGGTAGGCATCGCGCAGGATGCGCGTGTAGCTCGGGTACTGCCCGCGCAGGATCGCCTCGACCACGCTGGGAGTGACCAGCACCGGCACAATCTGCTCGATCGGCTCGCTGATGCTCAGCATGTCGCGAATAAAGGCAGCGTCCTGGTCCATCACTGCCCCGGAGGGACCGGCGACCGAGACACTCACCGGCTTCATATAGCCGACGCTGAAGCCATCGCGCTGCATGCGACGCAATAAGCCGATACAGACGGCACTCTTGCCGACGAAAGTCTCGGTTGACGCAACATACAGCGTAGCCATGCTCTGCCTCCCTGGGACGAGGGTGCGCCTGTCGTGTGGGGAAACGTCGGGTTGGCGCGAATGCCTCGCGGTGGCGCCCGCAACCCCTATCGGAACGACAGGTAGCGCGTGTGTTGACGGCCGCTACACGACGACCGGCGCGGACCCGGCGCGCATCCAGGTGGCATGCGGCTCGTCGCTGGAGGCGCTTCGGTTCGGACGCTGTGTGGTGACATCATACCCTAGAGAGGCGGGATGTGCAAAGGGGCGAAGCAAGGTACGTGTTCACAGTTGGGGCAAGGCGCCACCCCGGGTGCGCGGGCGTCCCGCCCGCAAGGGCCTGGATGCGGGCAAGATGCCCGCGCTCCCGGGAGAAGTGTGAACATGTATGAAACAAGCTGTTTTCATCGTGGCCTTTTGCGTCGTCGCCGCCCCATACCCCACCGCCGGAGGCGGACGTTGCAGCAGCCCTCGCGCCTGGTTTCCCGTCAATCTCTTTTCATCGGGAGTCTGTTACAATGACAGGTGTAGAAGTACGGGACCCGGGGTTGCCCTCTATGTCGTATTTTCCACGCAAGCCCGAGATTATGAGCCCCGCCGGGCACTGGCCGCAACTGCACGCGGCAATCGAAGCCGGCGCCGATGCGGTCTACTTTGGCCTCAAGCACTTTTCGGCCCGCGCCAAGGTGGGCTTTACCCTCGCCGAGTTGCCCGAGGTCCTGCGCGCCCTGCACGTCCGCGGGGTGAAGGGCTACGTCACGTTCAACACCCTGGCCTTCGACCACGAGCTGGCTGAAGCGGCCCGTGTGGCCGCGGCAATCGCCGAGGCCGGCGCCGATGCTTTCATCGTGCAGGACCTCGGCCTGGCGCGGCTGGTGCGCGCCGTCGCTCCTGAGGTGGAGGTGCACGGCTCGACCCAGATGTCGATCACCAGCGCCGAGGGAGTGGAGCTGGCCCGTGAGCTGGGGGTGAGCCGGGTCGTGCTGGCCCGCGAGTTGTCGCTCGACGAGATCCGCAATATTCGCGCGGCTACCGACGTGGAGCTGGAGATCTTCGTCCACGGGGCCCTGTGCGTCTCGTACTCGGGCCAGTGTTTTTCGTCGGAGGCCTGGGGCGGGCGCAGCGCCAATCGCGGCCAGTGCGCCCAGGCCTGTCGCCTGCCCTACGAGCTGGTCGTTGATGGTGCGCCGCGTCCCCTGGGTGAGGCGCGTTACCTGCTCTCGCCCGGCGATCTTTCCGCGCTGCGACTGATGCCCGAGATTGTGCGTCTGGGCGTTGCGGCGCTGAAGATCGAGGGGCGCTACAAAGACGAGACCTACGTCGCGCTCACCACCAGCGCCTACCGCAAGGCGGTTGACGAGGCCTGGGCTGGCCTGCCGCTCAGTCTGTCCCCTGCCGAGGAGCTGCGGCTGGAGCAGGTTTACTCCCGGGGGTTGGGGCCTTTCTTCCTCAGCGGCACCAACCACCAGGCGGTGGTGCACGGGCGCGCGCCGCGCCATCGCGGCGTGCTGGTGGGCCGGGTGGTCCGGGTGCTGGCCGATCGGGTGTTGATCGCCCCCGAGCCGGCCACGGCGATCGCCCCGCTGAAGCCCGGCGATGGCGTGGTGTTCGATGCCGCCGACCGGCGCAGTCCTGAAGAGCCGGAGGAGGGCGGGCGGATCTACCACGTGCGTCCGGCCCGCGACGGGTTGCTGGAGGTTGAGTTTGGCAACCAGGCTGTGAATATGCGCCGGGTGCGGGCGGGTGATCTCCTCTGGCGCACCGACGACCCCGAGGTGGAGCGCGCCGCGCGGCCCTTTACCCGGCCCGCTGCGCCGCTGCGCCGGCAGCCTGTGGCGGTGCGGGTCACTGCTCGCGCCGGGGCGCCCCTGGAGCTGGAGTGGCGCCTGCTGTCGCCTCCTGCCCGGGGCGGAGGGCACGCTCCAGACCTGCTTGATGGGCAGGCCGGCGCCTCCACCCCTGAACTCTGCGTAACGGTGCGCTCTCCTGAGCCCCTGACCATGGCGCGCCGCCACGCCCTGACCGTAGAGGATCTGCGCGAGCAGCTCGGTCGCCTGGGCGCCACCCCGTACACGCTGGCGGAACTCGAAGCCACCATCGAGGGCGAGCCGTTCGTGCCCGACTCGCTGCTCAACACCCTGCGCCGCCAGGCGGTCGAGCGGCTGGCTGCCTTGCAGGGTCAGCCCCGCTCCGGACCTGTAACCAGGCCGCTGGCGGCGCTGGAGGCTCTGCTGGCGTCGTGTCACGGGGCCCCGGAGCCGGGCGATCTGCCGCCGCAGCTCCATCTGCTGGTGCGCACCCCCGAACAACTCGAAGCGGCCCTGACCCTGCGCCCGGCGCCTGCCAGCGTCATCCTTGACTATCTGGACCTCTACGGCCTGCGTCCCGCGGTCGAGCGGGTGCAGGCGGCAGGCATCCCTGTGCGGGTGGCCAGTCCACGGGTGCTCAAGCCCGGCGAAGAGCGCATTGTGCGCTTCTTGCTCAAACTCGGCTGCGGCATCCTGGTGCGCTCGACGGGTCTGCTCTACGCCCTGCGACAGAGCGGGTCGCCGCCACTCACCGGCGATTTCAGCCTCAACGCGGCCAATCTGCTCAGCGCCGCTACCCTGCTCGACCTGGGGCTGGAGCGCCTCACGCCGACCCACGACCTGAACGCGGCCCAGGTTGCCGACCTGGCCCGCGCGGTGGGGCCACGGCGCACCGAAGTGGTAGCCTACCAGCACCTGCCAGTGTTCCACACCGAGCACTGCGTCTTTTGTCGCTTCCTCTCCAGCGGCACGAGCTACAAAGACTGCGGGCGCCCCTGTGAGCGCCACCAGGTGGCCCTGCGCGACCAGCGCGGGCGCGAGCATCCCGTGCTGGCCGATGTGGGCTGCCGCAACACCGTCTTTGGCGCCGAGGCTCAGACTGCCGCGCGCCATCTGGAAGCCTGGCGCGCGGTGGGCATCGTCCACTATCGCCTGGAGTTCGTCCACGAAAGCGGCGCGCAGGTCGCCAATGTGACAACGGCCTTCCGCGCGGTGCTGGAAGGGACGCTCAGCCAGGCCGATCTGGAACGCCGTCTGCGGCAGATCGTCCCCGAAGGTCTGACCGAAGGCAGCCTGTTCGTGCCCGCTGGCCACACGCTGATCCCTTTGCTGGATTGATGCTTACCCCTGAGGTGAAAATACGGGGAAACCGGGTTTCCCCAATCCCCTCCCTGCGGGGAGGCGCCCGGTTCCCTCCCCCAGCGGGGGAGGGCCAGGGAGGGGGCGGCC
>CAKZKA010000248.1 GCA_937120965.1 uncultured Chloroflexota bacterium | reverse complement strand
ACCGGGTTTCCCCATCCCCCTGCCTGTGGGGGCGGCAAGCCCTCCCCACCGGGAGGGTTTGGGAGGGCGCAGCCCTCAAGGTCACCTGCCGGAGATCCCGGCCTCCTTGAGAGACTGCGCCTCAGCCGCATCCATTTCCGCATCGGCGAGGCGTTCAACCTCGATGGTGCGAGCCATGCGCCGGTCGAGGGGGTAACTGGCGCTGCCGAGGCGAATAGTCAGCGGGCCATCGAATGGGGCGCTGCCCGTCACTTCAACCTGGGCCCCGGGCACCAACCCCAGATCGGCCAGATAACGCAGGCGCTCGCCGCTCTGATCGCGCACGCGCACGATGCGAGCGCGCTCGGCAACCCCAAGGTCGGCGAGGCGCGTGCCGGTAGACGCCGGGAGCGTCCCCTCAATGGTAGGGATCGGGTCGCCGTGGGGGTCAAACGAAGGATTGCCCAGGTGCTCGGCGATGCGCGCCTCCAACTTCTCGCTGATATGGTGCTCGAGCCGCTCGGCCTCCTCGTGCACCTCGTCCCAGCTATAGCCGAGGGCCTCGACCAGGTACAGTTCGAGCAGACGGTGGTGGCGAATCACCTCCAGTGCAATGCGTTCACCAGTCGGGGTGAGCAGCACCCCCTGGTAGGGAGTGTGCTGCACCAGGTTCATCTCGGCGAGTTTCTTGATCATCCCGGTGACGGAACCGGGCTTCGAGCCACGCTGCTCGCCGAGCAACGAGGTAGTGACCACGCCGTGCTGCTGCTGCAGGGTGTAGATGGCTTTGAGGTAATCCTCGATAGCGGGTGTGACGCGGCCATGTTCCTCTGAGTCGGGCATCAGAGCGCTCTCTTTCTGCGGGCGAGCCGGCCTTTGCCTGAACCGCAGGGAAACCGGGTTTCCCTGCCTGCGGTGAGTCTTGCGACCTGCGCCGTTGCTGGAGGTGAGGGTCGAGCTCTCCCGAAATACCCTCTGGTGATTGCCATCGTGTACGGCGCAGGCACCAGGACGTGTGAGGTGCGGATCGTGGTCAGCACAACTTTATCATACCCCGGCGCATCGTCGCAACCATCGTCGCAACCATCGTTGCAGGGGTAACAGCGCCATGCTATGCTGCTGCCAGGATCATCCCGATGGATACTGCGGGAGGAGTGTGGGTCCCCAACCCTCCCCTCAGGGAGGGGGTTGGGGAAACCTGGTTTCCCCATGTCCCAACCGCTGTTGGGAGCAGCTGGCGCCCCATAGGCAGGGGTATGGGGAAACCCGGTTTCCCCGTATGTTCACCTCAGATAGCTGTGGAAGAGAAACGATGACAATCACCGATCGAATGCTCACCGGAGCGATTGCCAACAACCCGGCCAACTACGCCGGTGATGGAGAGTGGCGCTACTCCATTCCGCACCGCACCCTCTACTTCACCAGGGCTTCCGAACCCGATCCACGGGACGCTGAACCCTACTTCGCCCTCCCTTCACTCAACCCTGACGGCTCACAGCGCATGGAACACGCCTTCCGGCAGTTCATCCGACGGCGCTGGCCGCCAAGCCGGCAGCGTGAACTGGAACGCTTTGCCGAGAAACGCGGGTGGCACCTGGCGATGGAGCTGAAGTACGGCGGCGGCGCGCTGGAGGATCACGAGGCGGAGGAATGGCAGTACGTGGTCAACCGCGAACTCCAGCGTCTCGCGGCGCAGGTCCGGGCAAAGATCGCCGAGATCGAGGGAGAGGCGTGACACAAGGCCGGTCAAGCTGAGGTGAACATAGCCCGCGCGCGGGAGGGTTTGGGGGTAGGGGCGCGGCGCCGCCGCGCCCCTACCCCCTCCCAGGAAACAACCCGCCAGCGGGGAGGTTTGGAGAGGGCGAAGCCCTCCAGGAAACAACCCGCCAGCGGGGAGGGTTTGGGAGGGCGAAGCCCTCCCAAGAACAAGAATATTTTCATTCTGGCGTTGTGCGCCCCGCGCGCGGCGCCTATCCTGAAGATGGGCCGCCTCGCTTCGCGCGGGCCGCATACCCATCGGCGCCAGAGCGCGCCAGAGCGTCCGCCTCAAAATGTTGCACGTCCGTCCAGGCAACCCCGAGCAGCCGGTAGGTTGCGCTGGCAGTGATGCGCTGGGGTTCGCCGGGCGGGCCGCTCAATGGGATCTCGGCCTCCAGCGCCTCGCCATCGGTAGTAACGCTCCCGTAGCTGTCCCCAAGTTCGAGATCGAAGATAATACTGATCGGTCGCGCCCCCGGGCCATACGACCAGCCAATCGTGGCGGAGAACGGATCGGGGCCGCTGATCGCCATCAGCCGCACCTTACGCACCCGCCCCGGCAGCAGGGCTGTTCCTGCCAGCCACAGGCCGCCCGCGAGCAGCACCGCGCGCCAGAGCCATTTGCCGCTGAGTATGTTTTGCGTCATTGTGTTTCCGCTGATGTGAACATACGGGGAAACCGGGTTTCCCCACCTGCGGTGAGCCTGTCGAACCGCACCCCTGCCTGCCGGGGCGCAGGCGCCCCCACCGGCGGTTGGGAAATGGGGAAACCGGGTTTCCCCACCTGCGGTGAGCCTGTCGAACCG
>CAKZKA010000247.1 GCA_937120965.1 uncultured Chloroflexota bacterium | reverse complement strand
CCCCATGTCCCAACCGCTGGTGGGAGCGGCTGGCGCCCCCACAGGCAGGGGTACGGGGAAACCCGGTTTCCCCGTATTTTAGGAACATTCACGAGGGCTCTCAGCGCCAGGCGGGAGCAGGGAGGGCCAGGGGGCAACCCGGACGCTCCCCCGCCCTCAACGCTTGTGAGAAAGGAACCGGCGATGCCCGTTATCGCATTGATTGGCGCCCAGTGGGGCGATGAGGGCAAAGGTCACCTGGTGGATCTGCTGGCGGGCAAAGCGCGCCTGGTAGCACGCTACAGCGGCGGCAACAACGCCGGCCACACCGTTGTCAATCACCTCGGCACATTCAAGCTCCACCTGATACCCTCAGGCATTTTCGATCCCGCGATTGTCAACGTGATCGGCCCGGGTGTCGTGGTCAATCCCGAGGTGCTATTGAATGAGATCCGCGATCTGCAAGCTCGCGGTGTAAGCACGGCAAAACTGTTCGTCAGCGAGCGGGCCCATGTGATTATGCCCTACCACATTATGCTCGACCAGCTCCAGGAAGAGGCCCGCGGCGAAGGACGCATCGGCACCACCGGCCGCGGTATCGGCCCGGCCTTTGCCGACAAGATGAGCCGCACCGGCATTCGTATGGCCGATCTGCTGCACGAAGAGACCCTGCTCCATCGCCTGCGCGTGGTGCTGGAGGAAAAGAACCGTCTGCTCACCAGAATCTATAACGCAAAGCCGCTCTCACTGCACGATACGTATCTGCGCTACCTGGAGTATGGCCGGCGCCTGGCCGAACACATCAGCGACGTGCATCCCATTATCAACCGCGCGATTGAAAAAGATCTGCCAGTGTTGCTGGAGGGCGCTCAGGGCGCGCTCCTCGATGTAGACCACGGGACCTACCCCTACGTTACGTCGTCGCCGCCGGGGGCGGCGGGCGCCTGTCAGGGCGCCGGCATTGGCCCGACACGCCTGAACGCCGTGGTGGGTGTGCTCAAAGCCTACACTACCCGCGTCGGCGAGGGGCCGTTCCCCACCGAGGTGCACGGCGCCGAGGCCGATGAGCTACGGCAGATCGGCACACCCTGGGCCGAAGTGGGCACAACCACGGGCCGGCTGCGGCGCGTGGGCTGGTTCGATGCGGTGCTGGCGCGCTATGCGGCCCAGATCAACGGCATTGACACCATTGCCATCACCAAGCTCGATGTGCTCGACAACCTGCCGACGATCAAGATCTGCGTCGGCTACCGGCTGAACGAAACCCACCTGGAATACCCGCCAGCGACGGTCGCAGTGCTCGAACGCTGCGAACCGATTTACGAAGAACTGCCCGGCTGGCGCGTCTCAACCCGCGACGCGCGCCACTTCCAGGATCTTCCCGAGGCGGCGCAGGCCTACGTGGCGCGGATCTGCCAGCTCGTCGGCGCGCGGCTGGGCCTGGTGTCAGTCGGGCCGAGCCGCGAGCAGGTGATCCAGGTGGTAGATCTTTTCTGATGGGATCGGGACATCGGGTTTCTCAGCAACGCCGGCCCATACCCTCCCCACAGGCAGAGGCGTGGGGAAACCCGGTTTCCCCACAGGTTCACATCAGGCCCCATTCACGAGGCCCACAACGCCAGCATGAAACATGTAGAGACGCAGCGCTGCGCCTCTACGCTCCTCCATCACCCGACCAGTTTGGCCTGCAATTCCGCGTTTGAAGGCTCTACCAGGATGGAACCATCGGGAAACACGATGGTGGGAACGCTGCGGTACCCGTTGTTGACCTGTACCACATAGTCGGCTGCGGCCGCATCCTCCTCGATGTTCACGTACAGAAACGCAGCGCCGTGCTGTTGCAGCACCCGCAGCGCCCGGCGGCAGTCGGGGCACCAGGTGGCGCCGTACATAACAATTGGTTGCTGGCTGCTCATGGTTCCTTCGATGTTATGCTGACACATACCCTCGGGGGGTATTATACCAGAGAACCGCTACCGTCCAGCACGGCGCCGCCAGCAGTGCGAGGGCTGCGCCAACCGACAGGCCCTGGAGCGCCTGCGGCAACGCCAGTTCAGCACCGCGCTGCCAGCGGTGGGAGGACTGCGCCCTCTCATACCCTCCCGGCGCGGATTACAAAAACGCAATCCGCGCTCCTCGTTGTAATCCCCCTCGCTTTCGGGATTGAAGAAGCAACCGAAGGCGCAGTATCTCTGTGTTCCATGGCGCATTGCGTCAATCCCTCTTTACATAGTCGGGGTAGTGTTCAACAAATGTTCATCGTTTGCAATTATTTTGAACAAAAGGAGTCATTTGACAGCGATTTGACGCGTGTGCTACCATAGGGCTTGCGATTGCTCGTAGCGCTCAATGTAATTGCGCGCTCCCCGCTGACGGCGCTGTGGCCGCAGGCCCACAAGGTTCGCAGCGCTATTGTTGTTCCTGTTGGCCGGACGATGCAGAGGGTTTGACCAGGAGCACGGCATGAAATTGCACGAGTATCAGGCGCGTGACCTGCTCGCAAAGTACGGTATTCCGGTCACTCGTGGCGGCGTTGCGGTTACGCCGGGTGAAGCGCGCGCGGTTGCCGAGTCAATCGGCGGCCCCGTGGTGGTCAAGGCGCAGGTGTTCGTCGGTGGCCGCGGAAAAGCCGGCGGCGTGAAACTGGCCGACACTCCCGAACAGGCCGAGCAGGTGGCTTCGCAGATCCTCGGTATGTCGATCAAGGGGCTGACCGTCGAGAAGGTGCTGGTAGCCGAGGCGATCAGCTACACCAAAGAGATCTACCTCAGCGCTATTCTCGACCGCGCCGCCAAGCGCGTGACGATGATCGCCTCGGCCGAGGGCGGCGTCGAGATTGAAGAAGTAGCCCGTACCAACCCCGAGGCAATTATCAAGATCCCCGCCCATCCCCACCTCGGGTTGCTCGATTTTCAGGCCCGGGAACTGGCCTTTGGCATCGGCCTCACCGACGGCAAACAGGCCCGCCAGTTCGCGCAGATTGCCTCGGCCCTCTACCGCGTGTTTGTCGAGAGTGATGCCTCCCTCGCCGAGATCAACCCGCTCGTCATCCGCGCCGATGGCTCCCTCCAGGCCCTCGACTCGAAAGTGTTGCTCGACGATAGCGCCCTCTTCCGCCACCCCGATCTCGCCGCTATGCGCGACTCCTCCGATGAGCCGGAGGCCGAGCTGCGCGCCCGCGATGCTGACCTGACCTATATCAAGCTCGATGGCACCATCGGGTGCATGGTGAATGGCGCCGGTCTGGCTATGGCAACCATGGACGTGGTCAAGCTCTATGGCGGCGAGCCGGCCAACTTCCTCGATATCGGCGGCGGCGCAGGCAAAGAGAAGGTCAAGACCGCCCTGCAGATCATCCTTGCCGATCCAAACGTGAAGGCAGTGATGTTCAACATCTTCGGCGGTATTACCCGCGTTGATGAGGTTGCCCGCGGTATCGTCGCCGCCCTCGAGGAGGTGCAGACCGATGTGCCCATGGTCGCCCGCCTGACGGGCACCAATGAGGAGGAGGGCCGACGCATTCTTGCCGCCTCGCGCCTCATTCCCGCGGCCACGCTCGCTGAAGCTGCGGAGAAGGCCGTCGCCGCCGCCCGTGGCGCCTGACGGTCGGCTCGAAACCCTTCGTTCGGGCCGCCCGGGGGCGGCCTGCAACAGAGATCCCTGGGAGGGCTCAGCCCTCCCAGATCCCCTCGTTCGGCAGGGGAGTGTTGTTCCACAACGGAAGTTCCGCAGGTATTTCGCTACGTCCCTCACAGCGCAAACGGTCCTTCGCAGGAGCGCTGGTGTAGCGTTGCGGCTCTTTGACCGCCTTTGCGCGTGAGCAAGTATGATGAAACGACGTGCCCTCATTACCGGTATTACCGGACAGGACGGCAGCTACCTGGCAGAGTTCCTCTTGCGCCAGGGCTACGAGGTGATCGGCATGGTGCGACGCACCAGCACGGTCAATTTCGAGCGGATCAAGCACTTCCAGGATCAGATCACCCTTGTTACCGGCGATCTCGCCGATGAGGTCTCGCTCATTTCGATCCTTCGCGAGCATCGCCCGAGCGAGGTGTATAATCTCGCCGCCCAGTCGTTTGTGCAAACCTCCTGGGCCCAGCCGGTGTTCACCGGCGAGACAACGGCTCTCGGCGTCACTCGAATGCTCGACGCTGTGCGTATTGTTGATCCGGAGATTCGTTTTTATCAGGCCAGCAGCAGTGAAATGTTCGGCAAGGTAGTCGAGGTGCCCCAGACCGAGCGCACCCCGTTTTACCCGCGCAGTCCCTACGGTGTGGCCAAGGTCTATGGTCACTGGATCACGGTCAACTATCGCGAAAGTTACAATATGTTCGCCTGCTCGGGTATTCTCTTTAACCACGAGTCGCCCCGACGCGGGCTTGAGTTTGTTACCCGCAAGATCTCCCACGGCGTGGCGCGGATCAAACTTGGCCTCGATGAAGAATTGCGCCTCGGCAACCTCGATGCGCAACGCGACTGGGGCTTTGCCGGCGACTATGTCGAAGCGATGTGGCTGATGCTCCAGCAGGATCACCCCGATGATTACGTGGTTGCCACCGGGGAAACGCACTCGGTGCGGGAGTTCTGCGAGCTTGCCTTTGGATATGTGGATCTGGATTATCGCGATTATGTCGTTCAGGACGAACGCTTCATGCGCCCGGCCGAGGTGGATCTGCTGATTGGCGACTCCTCCAAGGCGCGGGCCACACTGGGTTGGAGCCCGAAGACCAACTTTCAGGAGTTGGTGCATATGATGGTTGACGCGGACTTGCAACTTCTCAAGGAGCAGAACCGATGACCCAGGCGGAGATGCGACTGATAGAGCAGGGCTGGGAGGCGCTGGTGGAGCGCCTCGGGGTCGCTGAAGCCATGCGCTTTGTAATGCTGCTCGATCGCCGTACCGGCGGCGCGTTGCAGCATATGCGCTCCCTCTGGTCAGCGCCGTTTACCAGCCATGTCCAGGGGCGTACTGGCGCTGTAGCGCAACCGTCCCAGTCAGCACAACAATTCGACGCCTAGTCTCGCCATACGCCGGTCTCAATGTAGAGCAGGCCTGAAGGGTATCCTTCGGGCCTGCTCTGCGTTATGTCTATTTCAGACGCCTGTGCGGCTGCGCCGCACGCTACGAGAGTGAAAATAGGGTTTCTCCGGGGAGGGCTTCGCCCTTCCAAACCCTCCCACCGGGAGGGCTTGCCACCCTGTGGACGGGGGGTGCGGTGGCGCCCGGGCCTCCGGGCGTGATATACCTGCCCTACCGCTCCGCCTCCGGACCGCCCACCACGGCGCTCTGGGGCGCGTGCTGCTCCAGGGCGTCCAGGCGGGCGTTCATTGCTCGCCGCCAGGCCTCATCGTCAACCTGCATAGTGCGCACGCGGTAGAGGATCTCCTCCTGCACCCGCCGCACCCCGCCAACCCGGTCGGCCAGCAGACCGATTAAGAAGGTTATCAGCGCCATCAGCACCAGGATGCTCCCCACCAGCAAAGCCTGCACATTGTCGGCCGTCAGGTCGGTGACGCGCCGGCCGATGAAGACGTAAGCCGCTCGCCCCAGGAGCAGGACTCCGGGAACAAAGAAGGCCGCGGCAATGTAACTGAAGACCTTCAGCGGCTCGTAGGTGGCGTAGGTGCGGGCGATGATGGCTGCCTGACGCTTGATGAAGTTCCAGTTTCCCCGGTGCAGGCGCGAGGGGCGCTCGACGTAGTTGGTGCGGATCGGCACCGCCTGGATGGTCAGGCGACGCTTGCCGGCCTGGATGAGGTTCTCGACCGTATAGGAGAAATCGGTGGTCACAAAGGTTCGGAGCGCCGCCTCGCGCGACAGGGCCCGAAAGCCGCTGACCGTATCCGGCACATCGGTTTCGGAGGCCCAGCGCACCACGGAACTGCCGAGCTTCTGTAGCGCTCGCTTGAGAGGCGAAAAGTGCTCCAGACTCTGCACCTGCCGGTCGCCAATGACGATGTCGGCGGCGCCGGCAACAATCGGCGCTACCAGGCGCGGGATCTCGTCGCCGGGGTACTGGTTATCGGCATCGGTGTTAACAATCACATCGGCGCCCAGGCGCAGCGCCGTGTCAATGCCGGTTTGATAGGCGGTTGCCAGCCCCTTGTTGGCCGTGTGGCGCACCACGTGGTCGGCGCCGGCCCGCAGCGCCACCGCCGCCGTATCATCGCTGGAGCCGTCGTCGATGATCAACACCTCGACGCGACTGATACCGGGGATGCGGCGGGGGATGCCGGCGATCACCGTGGCGATAGTGTCGCGCTCGTTTAGCGCCGGGATCTGCACGATCAGCTTCATGGCCCATCCTCGCAACCTCACTTCACCGCCATTGTAGCACAGGCGCCTGCCCCCGCCGCTGATGAGCCGCCAACGCCTCCCTGAGAGCCTGGCTTACTTCGGCGTGACCTCGCCGCGAATAAAGCGCTCGGTGAAGTCGCGCGCCTCGTAGTCGGCGTACTGCTTTGGCGGGGTCTTCATAAAGTAGCTGCTCGGCGCGTACAGCGCCCCGCCGATCCCCCGGTCCAGGGCCAGCTTCGCGCAACGGATGGCGTCAATCACCACCCCTGCCGAGTTCGGCGAGTCCCACACCTCCAGTTTCAACTCCAGGTTCAACGGCACATCTCCAAACGTCGTTCCCTCCATGCGGATGTAGGCCCACTTCCGATCGCCTAACCACGGCACGTAGTCGCTCGGGCCAATGTGTACCGCCTCGGGCGGCAGGTCGTAGGGCAACTGGCTGGTCACGGCGTTGGTCTTGCTGATCTTCTTGCTCTCCAGCCGCTCCCGTTCGAGCATGTTCAGGAAGTCGGTGTTACCGCCGATGTTCAACTGATAGGTCCGATCCAGACGCACGCCACGCTCCTGGAACAAGGTCGTCAGCACGCGATGGGTAATGGTGGCGCCGACCTGGCTCTTGATGTCGTCGCCGATGATCGGCAGGCCTTTTTCCTCGAAGCGCCGGCGCCAGTAAGCCTGGCTGGCAATGAACACCGGCACACAGTTGATAAAGGCGCAGCCGGCTTCGAGGATCTGCTCGACGTACCACTTCGTTGCCATCTCACTGCCCACCGGCAGGTACGAGATCACCACGTCGGTCCGCGTGCGCTTGAGAATACCCGCGATATCGTCGGTTGGCCCCGGGGCCTTGGTGATCACCTGGCCCAGATATTTGCCAATACCGTCGTGGGTCATGCCGCGCGCAACCGGCACCCCCAGCGGCGGAACGCTCGTAAACCTGTACGTGTTGTTCGGCGGAGCAAAGATCGCCTCGGAAAGATCCTTGCCGACTTTGGTATCGGCGATGTCAAAGGCCGCCGAGAACTCTATGTCTCTAATGTGGTACCCGCCGAGGTTGACGTGCATCAACCCGGGGATGGCTTCGTTGTCATCGGCGTCGCGGTAGTAATGCACCCCCTGCACCAGCGACGAGGCGCAGTTGCCGACGCCGATAATCGCCACACGGATCTTCTTGTCGTTCACCGAAGTTGGCCTTTCCTCTGGACTACGGACGCAGCGTCGCACAATATCGTGACGGGCGATTATACCCCTGGCGGGTACCTTTGACAAGCACCCCGAATGGCCAGGTTTTGCTCGCGCGCTACCAAGAGTACTGTTCGCAAGCAGACTCGGGTACCACCGGTTGCCTTGATCCGGCTGGCGCCTTCAGTGTATCCTTGAGCGGGCAGGCAGCAGGCCCGCTACGCCCTCCCAAACCCTCTCTCAGAGAGGGGTATCGGGAAACCCGGTTTCCCCGTTTCCCAACCGCTGTTGGGAGCGGCTGGCGCCCCCATCGGCAGGGGTATGGGGAAACCCGGTTTCCCCATATGTTCACGTTAGACGGTCATGCGCATGGCGCACAACGCCGCGATGAACATCGGGCGTCTTCGGGAGGGCCGCCCCCTCCCTGGCCCTCCCCCGCTGGGGGAGGGAACCGGGCGCCTCCCCGCAGGGAG
>CAKZKA010000246.1 GCA_937120965.1 uncultured Chloroflexota bacterium | reverse complement strand
GGATTGCCACACTGGGCAGCACAACGCCTAAAACCGCTTTAAGCAATGCGGCATCATCAACGGTAATTGGTATTACACCTCCGGGACAGAGGAGCGGGAAAGCCCGCTTTCCCCCCCACTCCTGCGCGGGAGGGCGGCGGCATTTCAGCCCTCCCGGGCGCGGTCAACGTTCATATCAGGATTCTGACGCTCTATACGAGGGGTTTACGACCATGAGCGTAACAGGTTCGGGCCGGCTCGCCGGCAAAATCGCCTTGATCACCGGGGGCGCCGGCACCATCGGCGCCGAGATCACCCGGCGCTACCTGGAAGAAGGGGCGACCGTGGTTGTCAGCGGGCGCGATGAGCCAAAACTGCAGACCCAGCGCCAGGCGCTGCTCGCTGAGTACGGGCTTGATCCGTCGCGGCTCTTCGCCATTGCTCTCGACGGCAGCGACAGCGCCGCAGTGCGGGCGGGGATCGCCGAGGTGGTGGCGCGCTATGGCAAGATTGACGTGCTGGTGAACAACGCCGGCAGCGAGGCAGCGCGGCAGCGCCTGGCCGATATTCCACTGCGGCGCGAGGAGCTGCGCGAGGGCGACAGCGAGACCTTGCTGGAGGGCATCGGCAATGTGCTGGGGATCGCCTGGAACTTCATGCGCGCGGCGGCGCCGCACATGCCGCCCGGGGCCAGCATTATCAACATTTCGACGATCTTCTCGCGCACCGAGTACTACGGTCGCGCACCCTATGCAGTGCCCAAAGCCGCTCTCAACGCGCTGGCGCAGGTAGTGGCGCGCGAACTGGGCGCGCGGGGTGTGCGGGTCAACCTGATCTACCCCGGCCCCATCGAGAGCGAGCGCATCCGCAGCGTCTTCCGGCGGATGGACGAGTTGCAGGGCCAGCCGGAACATACCACCGCCGAGGCCCTCTTCGCCCGGATGCGCCTCAGCCGGCTCAGCAGCGAGGGGCAACTGGAGAAGAGCTTCCCCACCACCCTCGATGTGGCCAACGCATGCGTCTTCCTGGGCTCCGACGAATCGGCGGCGCTGAGCGGCGAGGCGATCGAGGTCACCAATGGCATGGATGTGGTGGAGGAGAGCCGCACCACCTTCACCGCCCGGCCCGGTCTCCGCGCGGTGGACGGCAGCGGGCGCGTGATCCTGATCTGCGCGGGCGACCAGATCGAAGACGCCATGGCTCTCACCGGCGCGCTGCGGGCCTGCGGCGCCGAGGTGGTGCTGGGCTTCCGGTCACAGGCGACCATCGCCCAGCTTGAACAGATCCTGGAAGAGAGCCGCCGCTTCGCCGGGGCGAACTACACCCCGCCGGTGGCGCTCTATCTCAACCCCAACGAACCCCAGAGCGTGCGCGAGGCGCTGACCTGGATGCACGACAACACCGGCGGCCCCCACAGCGCGGTGATCCTCCCGGCAACCGGGGCCAGCCGCGGCGCGTCGGTGTGCGAGGCGACCGATGAAGTAGCCCGGGCCTTCCTGGAGGAAGAGCTGGCGGGCATGGTGGCGCTGGCCTCCCAGCTTTCGCGCCACTGGCAGAGCGTTAGCGTCACCCCTGGCGCCCCGGCCTACCCGCCACGGGTGATCTTCCTCAGCAACGGCGACGACCGGGCGGGCAATGTCTTCAGCGACATCCTGCGGGCCGGGGTCGAACAACTGGTGCGCATCTGGCGCCACGAGGCCGAGATCGACTACCAGCGGGCCGCCCCCGAGACCCGGGCGCGCCTGCTGCCGCCGGTCTGGGCCAATCAACTGGTGCGCTACGTCAATACCGAAGAAGAAGGGCTTGACTTCGCCTGCGCTGCGATCGCCCAACTGCTGCTCAGTGACCGCAAGATCAGCGAGGTCAACCTCTACCTGCCCGAGCAGATCGTCGCGACCACGGGGGCGCGCCGGCCCTCGTTTGGCTGGGCCGAGAGCCTGATCGGCCTGCACCTGGGCAAGGTCGCCCTGATCACCGGCGGCAGCGCCGGCATCGGCGGGCAGGTGGGGCGCCTGCTGGCCCTGAGCGGAGCCCGGGTGATGCTGGCCGCCCGCGACCGGGCCAAGCTTGAGCAGATGCGCAAGTCGATCGTCCACGAACTGGAAGAAGTGGGCTACAACGACGCCCCCTCGCGGGTGCAGATCTACCCGGACTGCGACGTGGCCGATGAGGCGCAACTGGTGGCCCTGGTTGAGCGTACCATCGCCGTGTTTGGTCAGGTTGACTACCTGCTCAACAACGCGGGCATCGCCGGCGAAGAAGAAATGGTGCTGGACATGCCCCTCGAGGGCTGGCGCCACACCCTCAACGCCAACCTGATCAGCAACTACTCGCTGATCCGCAAGATCGCGCCATTGATGAAGCAGCAGGGCAGCGGCTACATCCTGAACGTCTCGTCGTACTTCGGCGGCGAGAAATACGTGGCGATCGCCTACCCCAACCGGGCCGACTATGCGGTGAGCAAGGCCGGCCAGCGGGCCATGGCTGAAGTGATGGCGCGCTTCCTCGGCCCCGAGGTGCAGATCAACGCCCTGGCGCCGGGACCGGTAGAGGGTGATCGTCTCCGCGGCACCGGCGAGCGCCCGGGCCTGTTCATGCGCCGCGCGCGGCTGATCCTGGAAAACCGGCGCATCAACGACCTCTACGCGGCGCTGATCGAGACCCATCGCGAGAGCGGCCTGCCGGTGGTCGAGTTGCTGCCCTACCTGGCCAGCAACAGCGTGCGCGCGCTCGAAGGGGCGGAGGCGCCCGCCCGCCTGCGGGCGCTGGCCCAGGCGATCGTGAAGGAAAGCGATCCCGGGGCTTCCTCGAGCACCTACCTGATGAACCGCAACATCGCCGAGAAGCTGATGACCCGCCTGCGCACCGGGGGCTACCTGGGCATCGAGCAGGAACGCCTGGCAGCCGTGAGCGCCGGCGGCGAGGGGCGGACAGGTGCCAGGGCGGGGGCGACCGGCGTCCCCTCACTGGTAGATGCGGTGATGAACGGCGCAGCGCCGCCCGAACCGTTCTTTGCCCGCACCCAGATCGAGCGCGAGGCACGCAAAGTGCGCGACGGGATCATGAGCATGCTCTACCTCCAGCGCATGCCCACCGAGTTCGACGTTGCGATGGCAACGGTGTACTACCTGGCCGACCGCAACGTGAGCGGCGAA
The DNA here is from genome assembly GCA_937120965.1 of uncultured Chloroflexota bacterium. Taxonomy (GTDB): domain Bacteria; phylum Chloroflexota; class Chloroflexia; order Chloroflexales; family Chloroflexaceae; genus JACAEO01. Next base: position 4,801 of record CAKZKA010000246.1, on the reverse strand, counting down.
ACCTTCCACCCCTCGGGCGGCCTGCGCTACGAGCGCACGCCCACCGGCGGCGAACTGTTCGGCCAGCCTCCCGCCGAACGCCTGGCCCAACTGGTCGGCTCGACAGTCTACCTGATCGGCGAGCATCTGGAAGAGCACCTGGAGTCGCTCGCCCGAGCCTACCTGGAGCGCTACGGCGCCCGCCAGGTGGTGCTGATCACCGAGACCGAGGCGGGTGGCGAGCGGCTGACCAACCGGTTGAGCGACCACGCCGGAGCCAACCGGGTGGGGCTGATCGTTGCCGGCAGTGATCTCGAAGGCGCCTTTGACCGCGCCATTGTCGAGTATGGCCGCCCCGGGCCGGTCGTCTGCACCCCCTTCCGCGACCTGCCGGCAGTGCCGCTGGTGGGGCGCGCCGACAGCGACTGGAGTACGGTGCTGAGCGAGGAGGGCTTCGCCGAGCTGTGCGAGCAGCAACTCACCCATCACTTCCGTATCGCCCGCAAGGCCAGCCTGATCGACGGCGTGGCGCTGGTCCTGGTGACTCCTGAGACCACCGCCAACTCGAGCACCGAGCAGTTCGCCCTGGCGAACTTCGTCAAGACGACGATGCACGCCTTCACCGCCACGATCGGCGTGGAGAGCGAACGAACGGTACACCGCATTCTGGTGAATCAGGTGGACCTGACGCGGCAGGCGCGGGCCGAGGAGCCGCGCAGCGAACGTGAACGCCGGCAGGAACTCGATCGCTTTGTTGACGCCGTGCTGCTCACCACTGCGCCGCTGCCTCCGGAGGAGGACACGCGCTACGCCGGCCGCATCCACCGCGGGCGGGCGATCACGGTGTGAGCCGTAGCGCGTGCTACGCGGGCCTCCGGCAAGGTCGCCTTGCGGGGTTCGGAGAGGAGGGTCCGGGAGGGCAAAGCCCTTCCGGACCCTCCCGTTTTAGAACCTGTTCCTTTGTGGAGCGACAGGCGCCTGTGCGACTGCGCCCTCCCGCAGCTTCCCTACCGGCGGGTGAGGAGACCCTTTCGGGAGAGAATTTTTGCGGAGCGCATGCGGCGCTGCGCCAGATGCGAAACGGCGGAACGATTCGGGCCCGAAGTGTGACGCAGGGGCAGTTCTTCCGTCTATATGTGTAAGAAGTGAGCCACGCCCACCGCCCCATCGGCGCCATCCGCCACCCGGTCACCGCAGAGACTATAGACAGGTTTTATCCGATCCCGTGTTACAATGGATAAAAAAAGGCGAAGGCGAACCATGGCTGGCCCGCGCCAGGGGTAATCGTTTCGCTCCCATCGCCGTCCATCCAGCGACCCGGTGCACCGGCAACCCGGGCGCCCGAAGCCCACAGCAGGGCACGGGACCATCGAATCTCCCCGCCCTTGCGCCGAGGGCAGAGGAAGCTGCAACCCCGGCGGGCAGAGACAATGCCCGACACCCCCACGAGATGAGCACAATCAGACGATTACCAAACAACCAGGCAGCACCGCAATGACACGAGGAGGAAGCGATGAGCGAAGAAAGGAAACAACCACCGGCGAAGCAGCGGCGCCGGCTGCGCTATGAATGGGACGCCCGGCGCATCCGCGCCTTGCGTGAACACATGGGTATGACGCAACAACAGATGGCGGATGAACTGGAGGTGCGGCAGCAAACGATCAGCGAATGGGAAACGGGCGTACACCGCCCCCACCGATCCACCCAGAAAACCCTCTCGATGGTTGCCGAACGCGCCGGCTTCGTGTATCGCGCGGAGAGCACAGAGCAGGACGAGAACAGCACCGAGCACGCCACAGACACCGACGGAGTAAATCCGACAGAAGCTTGACATTTACACGTTAACGTGTTACCATAGTTGCAGACGCGAAAGAACCAGGGGCATACTCCTCACCACGCGCTGCGTTCGGCGCCTTCCGTTATACGTATAGTCGGGGAAGAGGATCGTCAGGCCCCATGCGCGGGGCGCACAACGCCGCGATGAACATGGAGTATCTTTGGGAGGGCGCAGCCCTCCCAAACCCTCCCCGCAGGGAGGCGGTTGGGAAAACCCGGTTTCCCCATTTCCCAACCGCTGTTGGGAGCGGCTGGCGCCCCATAGGCAGGGGTATGGGGAAACCCGGTTTCCCCGATGTTCATATCCGGAAGGAAATTCTCCCGGGAGGGCGTAGCCCTTCCTTCAGGGAGGGGCATGGGGAAACCCGGTTTCCCCGATGTTCATATCCGAAAGGAGAGGCGATTCTCCTGGGGAGGCGCAGCCCCTCCTTCAGGGAGGGGCGTGGGGAAACCCGGTTTCCTCATACTCTGACAAGATGAAGACAGGTTTTTTCTTGGGAGGGCATAGCCCTCCCAAACCCTCCCGCGCGCGGGCTGTTTTCACCTCAGCCGTCCATGCGGCTGCGCCGCACAACGCCGGAATGAAAATATGTGTTCTTGGGAGGGCGTAGAGGCGCGGCGGCGCCGCGCCTCTACGCCCAAACCCTCCCGCGCGCGGGCTGTTTTCACCTCGGGGAGCACGTCTACCGACGTGCTCTTTCTTCCAATTGAAATATCCGTTTACGTGTATATCAAGGAGCGGAGCAAAGCCCTCCCACGCGCCGGGGCGGGGGAACACCCGGCTGCGCCCAGGTTCGCACCAGGTCCGAAGCACATCGTCACAGTCACAAGAAGGCGAGGCGCCGGTTATGAAGAAGCAGCTACCCATCTCGTGCGATGAACTCCAGCGGCTGTACCTGGAGGAGGGATTGAGCATGGTGGCGCTGGCGCGGCAACTGGGGTGCAGCGCGCCGACGATCGGGCGACGGCTGCGCGAGTGTGGCGTCACGACCCGTTCAGGGCGCTTTGAGCGGCGGGAGATACCGTATGCTGCCTTCATCCACCTCTACCTGGAAGAGCGGCTCTCGTTGCGGGTCATTGCGGAGCGACTCGGCGTAAGTGTGGGCACGGTGAACAACTGGCGGCGCGTCTGCGGGTTGCCGGGCCGGCGCGCCGCTCGGCGAAACGACGAGCAGCGCACCGGCGCGGCGGCTTCCGAGGCCCCGTAGTACCGAAAACTCTTTGCACTTTTTGACGATCTACAGGGCATGCAAGCCGTAATAGCGCGACATTATCCGCATCGGTTGTTGACCCTTGCCAGTACATATGTTAGAATAGCCGCGACAGGGGGCCGGTCTTTCCGGGCGATTCACCGCCTGGCGCGCCGCGACAAGGCGACACAGTGCCTGCGGTGTCTTCCACACCGCCCACGCGGGCGTAAGCGTGCTGTGAGTCGGGCGTTACGACTGTGGCCTCCCACGAGCTTTCCCGTTCCACATGACCGACTCTGGCCATTGTGAGGGCGGGCGCCCGTTGCGGGCAGAACACGGGTGTGGGAAAGGCATGATCCTCCACGCCCCTCCAGCAGGCTAACCAGGGGTAAACCTTAATCTATAACAGGAAGGATCGGGCATGGCGGAGCCAGACAGCATCCTGCAACTTGGCATCGAAGCCGCGCGTGACAACAAGAAAGAGGAAGCGCGTCAACTCTTTCGCCTGCTGACCCGCCAGGAGCCCACCAATGTCCAGGGCTGGCTGTGGCTGGCCGGCGTCGCCGAGAACCGCGAAGAGCGCCAGGCTGCGCTGGAGCGGGTTCTGGAACTGGATCCGGACAACGAAATGGCCATCAAGGGGCTGAGGGCGCTGGGCGTGGCTCCGGCCCCCCCTGCCCCGGCCGAGCCGGCCCCCACCCCGGCAGGAGAAGAGACGACCGCTGCGGCCGCGGGGGCCGTGGCGGCGGCGAGCGCGCACGAGTATGAGGACGATGCCTTCGCCGAGCTGGATAGTCTCTCGGAAGCTATCGCCGCCGACACCTCCGGCCCGGTGCGACGCGCTGAGGGTGCGCCGGTGGCCGAGGAGCGCGCCGCTGCGACAGTAGGCGCAGCCGGGGCGGCCGCAGCCACCGGCGCCCGGCAAGCGCCCGGCCGTCCCGCTCGACGGTCGGCCCGCTATGCGGAGGAAGACGAGCTTGAGCCCGCACGACGCGGGATCAGCCCGCTGCTGGCCCTGTTGATCTTCCTGGTCGGTCTTGGACTGATCGGGTTACTGATCGCTTTTCTGTTCCCCGATCTCTTTGGCGGCGCTCAGGTGGCCGGGACAGGCAATGCACAGACGGCTGCGGCACAGACGGCACAGGCTGGCCTGGCGCCTACTACCGGCGCCTTCCCCGGCGGCGTTGGCCAGGCCACCCCGGGGGTTGAGGCGTCTCCCGGCGCTCCTGCCACACCGGGAGGAGAGGCCACGCCGGGCGTGGAAACCACGCCAGGGGCGGAGACCACACCGGGGGCGGAAGGCCAGCCTGGTGTCGTGCCTGCGCCCACCACCGAAGGCCAACCTTCTCCCGAGGCAACCGCTCCCGCTCCGACAGCCACCCCGCCGGCTGATGTCAGCGGCGCCAATCCAGCGATTGTGCCTGCCAATACGCCGTTGCAGAGCGAGGGGTGGCTGTACGACTTTAACCAGCCGACCTTCGCCGCCTCGATCATTGGTAATCTCGGTCAGTATACCCCGAAGAACGGTCGCTTTGCGGTCGTGCTGGCGTTTGTCGTGAATAATACAGGCACCACGCAGCCCGTGCCCCCGAGCTTCTTTGTGCTCAAGGATGCCCAGGGGCGCGTCTGGGAGGCGCGTCCCGAGGTTTCGGAGTCCTACGTGGTGCCCGGCGTGAACGCCGATCTGGCCCATACCCAACCGCTGCCGTCTGACGGGCTGACGCGGAGCGTGGCGATTATCTTCGATGTCGCTCCCGATGCCACCGATCTGGTCTTCTTCGCGCGGAGTAATCCCG
>CAKZKA010000245.1 GCA_937120965.1 uncultured Chloroflexota bacterium | reverse complement strand
TCGAACCGCACCCCTGCCTGTGGGGGCGCCAGCCGCTCCCAACAGCGGTTGGGAAATGGGGAAACCGGGTTTCCCCACCCCCCTCCCTCTGGGGACGAGTTGGAAGGGTGCAGCCCTCCCAGGAACAAGTTGGGGAAGCCGGGTTTCCCCACACCCCTCCTTCTGGGAAAGGGTTGGGAGGGTGCAACCCTCCCAGGAACAAGTATGCTCATTCTGGTGTCGTGCGGCTGCGCCGCACAGGCGCCTGCTGTGAGCGAGCAAAATAACCCCACCTCTCCTTGAGAGGTGGGAACAACACACCCTGGACAACCCGCGCCAGCCGTAGCGTGAGCGAAGTGGCCGGGCTTCGGTTCGGTCGTGGAACCCGGCGCCAGTGGCTGACGTGCCGCTGCCGGTCTAGCGCACCCTGACGATGGTCAGCTTCATAACGCCAGAGGGGGTCTGGACTGTCACCTTTTGACGGGGACGCTTGCCGAGAATGGCGGCGCCGATGGGCGACTCGTTGGAGATGCGGCCCTGCCGGGGGTTGGCCTCGGCGCTGCCGACGATCATCCAGGTCTCCTCTTCACCGTCTTCCTCAAAGCGCACGGTTACCGACGAGCCGACCCGCACCTCGCCATTGCCCGTCTGCTCATCATCGATGGTCTGGGCACGCGAGAGGAGGCTCTTCAATTCGCGGATACGACCTTCCAGCAGAGCCTGGGCTTTCTTGGCGTCTTCGTATTCGCCACTCTCAGAGATGTCGCCCAGCTCCTTGGCCGCGGCAATGCGCTCGGCAACATGTTTACGCTCAACCGTCTGGAGGTGCTCGAGTTCGGCCTCGAGCTTGGCGCGGCCCTCACGTGTGAGGTACGTTGTCTTGTCTGTCATTGTGTGGCTGCCTCTGTGCTGTCCAATCGCCGTAGGAGCTACAGCGTGGAAGGGCCGCAGAGGGTGCGAGCCCTGCTCCAGGCGACGAAAAGAAGAAACCGAGAGCGTTGCTCTCAGTCTGATCAACGGTCGCAGGCCCCGATGACTGCGCTAGTGTTTACCGTTGATACAACGATTATAGCGGATGACATCGGGCTTGTAAAGAACCTTGACGGATGCGCTTCAATACGTTAGGATCACCCTCAGTCAGCAGCTCTCGGGAGCGCGCCATGGGTGTAACGCTCAACCCCACTATCTTTCGCGCCTACGACATCCGCGGCGTGGTTGGCAGCGACCTTGACGAGGCGGTCTATGTCCGTCTCGGGCAGGCGGTGGGCGCCTATTTTGGCGGCCAGGGCCTGCGGCGCGTTGTCGTGGCGCGCGATGCGCGGCTGAGTTCGCCGCAGTTTCAGGCGGCGTTGATCCAGGGCCTGCGCGCGACGGGCTGCGACGTGATCGACATTGGTCAGGCGCCAACCCCGGTGATGTATTTTGCTGTCGAGCACCTTGGCGCCGATGGGGGCGCGATTGTTTCCGCCAGTCATAATCCTCCGGAGTTCAACGGCCTCAAGCTGCGCCGGGCGCATCCACGCTATGGCAGCGAGCCGTTGAGCAGCGCGGAGATCCAGACGCTCGGCCGCATTGCCCTGGACGGCGCGTTTCCCACCGGCGCGGGGAGCCTGAGTCAGGCTGATGTGAGCGCGGCCTACGTGGCGAGTGTCGCCAGCCTGCTGCCCTTCAGCGGGCGACGCCCCCGGGTGGTGCTCGACGCGGGCAACGGGGTGGCCGGGCCGATTGCGCTGCGCCTGTACCAGGCCCTCGGGCTGGACGTGGCGCCGTTGTTCATCGAACCTGACGGCAGGTTCCCTAACCATCATCCCGATCCGCTCAAGGCTGAGAATCTCCAGCATCTGATCGCCGCCGTGCGCGCGCACCGGGCCGATCTCGGCGTCGGTCTTGATGGTGACGGTGACCGCCTCGGCGTCGTGGATCGCGATGGCACGATCGTGTTTGCCGACCGCTACCTGATCGCCCTGGCAACCTACCTGCTGGGCCAGCGACGCGGGCCGGTCGTCTTCGATGTGAAGTGCAGCGCCGTGCTCCCCCGCGCCATTGAGAACCTCGGCGGCACGCCGGTGATGTGGAAGACCGGCTACCCTCATCTCTCGGCCAGGATGCGCGAAACCGACGCCGTTCTGGGCGGGGAACTCAGCGGGCACATCATCTTTCCCATCCCACGCCATTATTATGATGACGGCGCCCTCGCCGGCGCTTACCTCCTCTATGCCCTGACGCAGTTGGGCACGACGCTCACCGAGGTGCTGGCGCCCTACCCGCAGTTGCCCTCCCTCGATGAGGGCCGCATCCCCTTTCCGGAGGAGCTCAAGTTCCAGGCCATCGAGTATGTGCGTGAACGGTTCAGCACTGCGTATCGCGTGATTGATGTGGACGGCGTCCGCGTTGATTTCGGCGACGGCTGGGGGCTGCTCCGCGCGTCGAATACCGAGCCTGCGCTCACCAACCGCTTCGAAGCACAAACGATGGAGCGCGCTCTGGCTATTCGTGACCTGATGATGGGCGCGGTGGAAGAGTTCCGAAGGCGTCTATGAGTGTTCGCTATCGGCCCTACGCCCAGGTCTGGGAGGCGGTGGTTGCTGCCGATTTTACCCTCGATCAGGTGCGCCGGCGCGGCGTGGCCGTTGCGGGCCAGCTCGTCGAGCGGGGCCTGAGCTGCCTGGTTGCCTACGATACCCGCTTTATGGGCAGCCTCTTCGCCCGTGACCTGGTAACTCTGCTGCAGATGCAGGGTGTCCGCGCCTGGGTAGCTGCGGCCCCCGCGCCACTGCCGGCTGTGTACCACGCCCTTGATCAGCGGGTTGCCGATACGGCTCTGTGTGTCTCGGCCGGGAACCGGACCTACTACGTGAACGGGCTGGTGCTCCTCGCTGATGCATCCGGCCTCTCGCTCGAGCCGGCCGGGGTCGCGCCGCCATCTCTGCCCTTCCCGCCCGCTGGCGACCCGCCCGCCGAACAGGTGGTGGATGTGCGCGAGTTGTACCTGAAAGCGCTGCGCGATGTGGTTGAGATCGATCTCATTCGGCGGACGTCCATGACAATCTTTGTTGATGCGATGAACGGCGCCGGGGCGGGGATCTTTCCGGCCCTGCTCGGCGAGAGTGGGCAGACCCGCGCCATCGAGATCAACCGTGAACACGACCCGCTGTTCGCCCGTGTGCTTCCAGCGCCGCTCGAGAATAGCCTGAACCGCCTGAAAAAGCTGGTGCGCGAGAGCGACTCGCACCTGGGTCTGGCCATCTCTGCCGATGGCACTGCCATGGCCCTGATCGACAAGCACGGCGAGCAACTCGACCCGGCCGAAACGGGGATGCTGCTGGCGGCCTACCTGGCGCGCCAGCATCGGCAGCGTGGAACCGTCGTCGTCCCGGCGCCCGCCGCCGGCACGCCGCTCGCCGGCCCGGCGCACCTGACCGCCTGGGAGGACGCGACCGGCCTGAAGATCGAGGTCGCCGCCGATCCAGAAGCGCGCTTGACAAAGCTGGTGGAACGCGATCGCCTCCTGCCGGTCCTGGCCGCAACCGCCGATGGGCAATTTATGCTGGGACGCTACGCCCGATATCCCGATGGGATTCTGGCCGGCTTGCTCTGCGCCGAGATGGTCGCCCGCAGCGGCGGCAATCTGCGGGACCTGATTGACGCGCAGCGGAAGCAGTTGCTCCGAACCTGAGCCATCACTCACCGCTCCTCCGGCGCATAACCCTCAATTCCTTCTCCAAACTCTATGCAATCAGTCACCCGTCGCCTCTCGTCGCTGAGTCATCTTACCTGGCCGCTCGCGCTAACGTTTGTAGGCGTCGTGCTGCTGTCACTGGGAGTGGCGTACCTGTTCATCCATGTGTACAGAACCGTCGAAGGATTGCCCCCCTTCGTCTCGCTGCTGACCTTGCAGTTCCTCCCTCGTCCCCTGCGCGGCGTGCTGCTGATGCTCGTGGGGATGGCCGTGCTGGCATTCGGGATCTGGCGCCTGAGCGGAGTGGTGGTCATCCCCATACCCAATCCGCAGGCCGAGGGGAGCGATGACCTGGTGCTCGGCTATCGGCGCGACGCGCCCCCGGCGATCACCGTGCTCTCGGGTGGGCCGGGGTTGCTGGTGCTCAGCGCCATGGGCGAGCAGGTGCGCCGGCTTACCTGTATCGTGCCGGTACAGGACCCGGTTGAGTATTACTACCGGGCCGCTGGCCTCTTCAACATGCAGAATGTCTACTACGTGGTGCCCACACCCGAACCAATCGGCGTTGTGGCCGAACTCGACGACGGGACGCGCATGGACGTGCGACGGCTCAACCTCGACCCGACGATCGCCGAGCGCCACGTGGAGCGGCTGTTTCTTGAGCACCACGGCCCTGAACCGCCCCGGCTTACCCGCCTGGCCGCCGAGTCTATTCGCGATGCCGACGCGATTGTGCTGGGGCCGGGCAGCCTGTTCGAGAGCATTCTGCCCAACCTGTTGATCGATGAACTGCGCGAGGCTATCGCCAACAGCCCGGCGCGGAAGATCTACGTCTGTAACCTTATGACTGAGCCTGGACGCACCACCGGTTTCGGCGTCGCCGAGCATATTGCGGCAATTAAACGCTTCGGAGGCTTCACCCCGGACTACGTGCTGGTGAATGCCCAGCGCATTGATCCTGAGATCTACCAGCTTTACGCGGCGGCCAATCAGTCACCCGTCTACCTCGACCCTGAGGAGTACGAGGAGACCACCCTGCTGCCCGGCAGTAAGGTGACGCAACAGCAGGTTATGATCGAGGGCAGCGTGGTGATCGAGGCCGACCTGGCCTCATCGGTCATTCAGTACACCGCGTCGCTCACCAACCCGACGGAGAGTCGCGCTGTGCGCGTGCTGCGCCACGATAGCCAGAAACTCGGCCATGCTATTCTTGAATTGATCCGGCGAACGTAGGTCCGACTGGCTTCTCCGTAAATGGTAACCCTATAACCTATGACCATCATTGTTTTTGAAGACGAACTGTGGCGCAACTTCGCCTCGCTGACCCAGGCTCGTCCGGTGTTTGAGATGCGCTGCGGCGCATTTTCTACGCGTGAGCGGGCCGCCGCGGTTGCGGGCCTGGCGCAGGCCAACCGGTGTGAAGCCCTGGGCCTGGGCCGGTCGTACCTGATGGGGTTCTACGGGCCGAAGGAAGGAATGGCGGCATTCCTCCGCGTCGGGGAGGCGATTGTGCTGGTCAATGGCCGCGCGCTCGACCTGAGCTGGCTGGGGCAACTGCTTGCCGAGCCGCTCAATACGGTCTACCTCGCTGGCGCAACGCTCCTCGGCGCGCGCCTGTCGCCAGGGCTGGCCTCGGCGGTGCTCTACTTCCTGCGCGACCAGGCCGCGACCGATGCTCGCGACGAACTGCTGCGCTTCGCCCGCGCGCGCGAGGTCGGTCCCGATGAGCCGCCCTTGCTGGTGCGCTACCCGTGGGATATGATCGCCCACTGTGGCGAGCAGTTGGTGCGCGACCTGCCCACCCTGCAACAGCGCCTGCCGCTCTACAGCGGCGACGACCGGGAGGTTGTGGTGCGCGGTGAGCACGTCTATGTGGCGCCTGACGCGCGTCTCGACGGGCCGCTGGTGCTCGATGCGCGTGATGGGCCGGTCTTTATTGATAGTGGCGCGCACATCGAGCCGTTCAGCTTCATCCAGGGGCCGGTGTACATTGGCGCGGGCAGCCTGATCGCCAGCGCCCGCATCCGCGGCGAAACGGCCATCGGCCCGGTCTGCCGGGTCGGTGGCGAGGTGGAGGCTAGTATTATCCACGGCTACAGCAACAAGCACCACGATGGCTTCCTGGGCCACTCCTGGCTGGGCGAGTGGGTCAACATCGGCGCGATGACCACGAATAGCGACCTGAAGAACAACTACGGTCACATCCGCGTGGTGCTCGAGGGTCTGGGGCAGTTCGACAGCGGGCTGATCAAGCTGGGATGCTTTCTGGCCGACCATGTCAAACTCGGGATCGGGTTGCACCTCACCGGTGGGACGGTTATTGGCACCGGCAGCAATGTCTTTGGATTGCACAGCGCGCCCAAGAACGTGCCGCACTTCACCTGGGGCGGTGAGGTCTTCCGCGAGTACCGCATTGACAGTATGATCAGCGTGGCGCGCACGGTGATGGGCCGGCGGAAGCGGCGCCTGGCCCCGGAATACGAAGCCGTGCTGCGCGCGGCGTTCGAGCGCACCCGCCCGGGCCGCGGCGCCACCCCTCCCCCAACGCCGGAGAGCGAAGCCGCCCTGGCCCGCGCCGAGGCCGAGGCGGTGCGGGTGTAGGGCGCAGCCATGACGAGCCTGCGCGATCTGCCCAGCGTTGATCGGCTCATCCTGGCCGCGCGCGCTGGACTGGACGACGCGACGCCGCATGCTCTGGTGCGCGCAGCCGCCCGCGCCGAACTCGATGCGGCCCGCCGCACCCTCCAGGAAGGCGGGGCGTCCACCCCGGAGAGCCTGTCCCTCGAGGCCCTGGCGCGCAGGGTGCGCAGCAGAGTAGAACAGTTGCTCACACCCAGCCTGCGCCCGGTGATCAATGCGACCGGTGTGATTATCCAGACCAATCTGGGCCGCGCGCCCCTCAGCGCCGCTGCTCTGGCGGCCATGGCGGCGGTGGGATCGGGCTACTCGAACCTGGAGTACGATCTGGAGCGCGGCGAACGCGGCAGCCGCGCCGTGCACCTGGAACGCCTGCTGACCTACCTGAGCGGCGCCGAGGCAGCCATGGCGGTGAACAACAATGCCGCTGCCGTCTATCTGGCGCTGATCGCCCTGGCCGTCGGGCGCGAGGTGATCGTTTCGCGCGGGGAGGCGGTGGAGATCGGCGGCGGGTTTCGCATCCCCGATGTGCTGCGCCAGAGCGGCGCCACGCTGGTCGAAGTCGGCGCCACCAACCGCACCTACGCCCGCGATTACGTGGCCGCAATTAGCGAGCGCACCGCCCTGCTGCTGCGGGTCCACAGCAGCAACTTCCGCCTGATCGGCTTCGTTCACCAGCCGACGCTGAGTGAACTGGCGGAGGTAGGCCGCGCTCACGGCGTGCCCCTGCTCGATGACCTGGGCAGCGGCACGCTCCTCCCCACGACCCCCTACGGCCTGGCGCCGGAACCAACGGTCCAGGAGAGTGTGGCCGCGGGGGCGGATCTGGTAACGTTCAGCGGCGATAAGCTGCTCGGCGGGCCGCAGGC
>CAKZKA010000244.1 GCA_937120965.1 uncultured Chloroflexota bacterium | reverse complement strand
TTCCTGGGTTCCTGGTTGGCGTGAGAGACCGCCAGTATACCTAAGAAGGGGCTTTTTGTCGCATCACAACGGGCTAAATGGCGCTTCTTGCGAATGGCTTACCCGTGATACTTGGAATATTGGACACGCTCTCAGGAAAAAGGATAACGGGGCAACCAGCTTTCCTCGCAACTCTTCCAGCGCGGCGGTTAGCACAGAGCTAGCCACAGTCTGTCCAAAGATCTCCTGGTGGCATATCGTCGTTGCGGCATAGCCACAAAAGCATTCGGACACCTACCAACGGCAGCACGAGCATCATTACACTTATCGGGAGGTGGTATCGTGGATCGTCGTATGAAAGCATGGTTCGCGCTGGCTATTGTCGTGGTGGTTCTGGGTTCAGGTTTCGTGATCTCGACGCTGCACAGCTATACCGCTCAGGCTCAGAATGGTGATGGCGCCGAGTTTGTTATCCAGTCGACGCCGCTTCCGCCTACATCGACGCCGCTTCCGCCTACATCTACACCGCTTCCGCCTACCGCGACTCCTTCGCCTACCGTGACCGCGACTCCTTCGCCTACCGTGACGCCGACTCCTCCACGGCTGCATATGCCATTCATCAGGAGGAATAACTGAGAGGGTTACGAGCAACCACCTGTTGCCTGCTGCAACTTATACCGTACAGAGAGCCTGAGAAGCTGATACGTTTCCGAGCCTCTCTCCAGGGCTAATACAACGCAGGTGCGTTCAGCCCTCGTTCAGCCCCTCTCCCACACGCGGGAGAGGGGCTTTCGTTACTCCCTTGATTCTTGTGCGGCCTCTCACCCAAGGGGGGATGGAGATTCGGACTGGCGCTGCGCCGCAGCGTGATACGGACTATGCCGCTCGTCACTCGTCGCTTATCACTCGACCGCGGACTCTCCAATCCCTCAAGAGGAAAGAAGGCTGCGGGAGTGAGGTCTGCGTATGTTCAGAGGCTCTGCGTCAGCCTTGCCTTTCCTCGAGAGCACTGTGAAGAGATTGGGGAAACCGGGTTTCCCCAACCCCCTCCCTGAGGAGAGGAGTCCGGTTCCCTCCCCCAGCGGGGGAGGGCCAGGGAGGGGGCGGCCCTCCCAGAGGTACCCCATGTGCATCGCGGCAGTGTGCGCCTCGCGCACGGGGCCTGAGGTGAACAGGCGGGGAAACCGGGTTTCCCCATCCCCCTGCCTGTAAGGGCGGCAAGACCTCCCAAACATACCCCTGTTTTCATAGCGGCGTTGTGCGCCCCGCGAATGGCGTCTGATGCGTATCAAATTACTATACTTCTTCGTAACGTAACGCAGACGACAAATCTTGCGTTTTGAAGATCAGGATACGACACCAGGAGTATAGCATAACGGCTGTACCAGAATGACACATCTGGCACGGTTCACCAGATGGCTGTACGAGGGAAGGAAACACCCTGGCGCCTGCGGGAGCGACCGCTCACCGCAAGGCCCGCAGGAGGGCGCGTCCCACAAAGAGCGGGGGCGCGACCCCGCCAAAGGCCCCGGCCACGGCGTAGAGGGTTGCCAGCGAGGTGCGCGACTCGTAGCTGAGGAGGTACACCGGCTCCCAGGCCTGGGGATGCAGGCGGGCGCGAAAGGCCTCCAGCCCGGCGAAGTTGTAGAAGCGCCCGCCCCAGGCGCGCAGCAAGCCCAGCAGGAGGCGCACGGCTGGGGGCGGTTCGGGCGTGTGCGCGCCGCTCACCTGCGCCAGGGGGGTAAGGCCCAGAGTCAGCCACCGGGCGCCCTCGGCAGCCAGAGCACGCATCGCCGCATCTATCAACAGTTCGCTCACCCCATTGGGGGCATGCTGACCACGGACGATCTGCTCAACCAGCCATCCTTGCCGCGCGGGAACGGGAGTGGCCACCAGATAGGCCACAACCACGCCCTCGCGACGGGCAACGAACGCGCGCCGTCCGGCAGGCGCCGCCAGCACATCGGGGGTAACCAGGAAGCTCATCGGTGGCAGGCCACGGGTAGCCAGCCACTCTGTCAGACACTGGCGCACCTCCGGGTGCTGAGCGGCGCGTTCGGCGGGCAGCGGGGCAACCACCACCCCCTTGTTGCGCGCCCGCCCGATCTGGGCCCGTAACGAAGCCGCGCAGGCGACGAGGGCCGGCCAATCCCGCGGGTCCCAGACGGGTTGGGCGCCAATCGCCAGGCGCGCCAGGGGCAGCAACGCCCCCAGCCGTTCGGCCAGCGATGCCTGGGCGCCAAAGTAGATGACGCGCCGCCGCCGTCGCGCCGCCGCCGCGGCAAAGGCTTCCGCCGCCGCCACCACGTGCGCGGGCGGACCCACTGGCTCGCCAGCGGCGACCCAGGCCGACCCGGCCTCGACAAAGCCGACCACTGCCGACCGGTCGGGGGTGAACCAGTAGCGCAGGCCGGGGTTGACGATCTGGCAGGCGAGGGTGTTCCAGCCGTAGCGCCCCACCAGCGCGCCGGCCAGTTCACGCTCGCATGTCACGTCACCAAAACAAGCAGATGCTATCATTATTATGTGTTATCAGTTGATTAAGAATTGCGATGAAGGAGATGGGGAAACCCGGTTGCTCCATCTCCCTGGCCGGGGACGGATCAGGACGGGCGTCGCCCTCCCGCGCCTCCTCTGCGAGGGGAGTACGGAGAAAGAGGGGATCCTCATTCCCCTGCCTGTCGGGCTGGCACGCCCGCAGCGCCGGGAGGGGTGGGGAGGGCGCGCCCTCCCGGCAGCATCGCTGGTCATTCCTGTGGACTGCGGCGCAGCCGCAATGGGGCGCCTGTCTACTATTTTATTTTTACATGAAAGGAGAAACAACCCGATGTATCGCCGCTTCGCTCCAGTGATCCTCATCGTCGCGCTGACGATGCTCAGCGCGGCCAGTTGCACTGTGGCTCTTTCGGCCCAGAGTAACCAGCGCTGCTTTGCTGAGACCGGCTTGTGCATCAGCGGCCCCATTCGCGCCTACTGGGAGCGCAACGGCGAATTGGCGGTCTTCGGCTTTCCCATTACCGCTCAATCGGAGGAGAGCGTCGAAGGTCGGTCCCTGCAAGTCCAGTGGTTCGAGCGCGACCGGCTGGAGATCCAGCCCGATGGACGAGTAACCGCCGGGCGGCTGGGCGCCGAGCGTCTCGAGCAACTCGGCACACCCTGGCAACCGGGCGCCGGAGGCCCGGCAGGCCCCGGCTGCGCCAGCTTCGCCGAGACCGGCCACCAGGTCTGCGGGGCCTTTCTGCGCTACTGGCGGGCCAACGGCGGTCTCGAGCGCTTCGGCTTACCGCTGACCGGCGAGTTCACCGCCGAGCTTGAGGGCCGACCCTTTACGGTCCAGTACTTTGAGCGACGACGCTTCGAGTTGCACCCCGAAATCGGCCCCGACGCCGTCCTCCTGGGCCTGCTGGGCCGTGAGGTCTTGCAGATGCGCGGGATGGCCTCCGGCCTGACCCGCCCCGAAGGGCTGCCCGTCGGGCAGGTCGTCAATGTCGTGGATGGCGACACGGTGGACGTGCGGATCAACGGCCAGGTGGAACGGGTGCGGTTGATCGGTATTGACACGCCCGAGAGCGTGGACCCGCGCCAGACGGTGGAGTGTTTCGGGCGCGAAGCGGCGGCGAAGGCCACCGAGTTGCTCAACGGTCGCACCGTGTTCCTGGAAGCCGACGGCAGCCAGGCCGACCGCGATCGCTTCGACCGGCTGCTGCGCTACCTGTGGCTGGAAGACGGGCGCATGGTCAACTACGAACTGATTGACCAGGGCTACGCTTTCGAGTACACCTTCGCCGTGCCCTACCGCTATCAGGCCCAGTTCAAGGCCGCCGAGGCCCGCGCCCGGGCCGAGGGGCGCGGGCTGTGGTCGCCGGCGACGTGCAACGGTCAGCGCAGCCCCGGGGCGACCCCGACGCCAACGCCGCCACCCCTTGGCGGCGGCCCGGCGCCCGTCTCGTGCGCCAGTGATCCGGGGCCGGGTGTGGCCCCTGAGACCCCGGTGCGGATCGTGGCTATTGACAAGCGCGCCGAAACAGTAACCCTGCGCAACGTCAGCAATGCTCCGGTAGACCTGAGCGGCTGGCGCATGTGCAGCATCCGGGGCGGGCAGGAGCACCCCATCGGCGGCGTGCTCGCCCCCGGCGAGACACGCACCTTCCCGGGGCCGGAAGGGAACATCTGGAGCAACAGCGAACGCGATCCGGGGGCGCTCTACGACGCCCAGGGGCGCCTGGTGAGCTACTGGGCGGATCGGTAGCTCCCGGCTTGAACGACGCTGCCGAAAGGGGCGCGGGGAAACCAGGTTTCCCCGCGCCCCTTCCACAAGATGAAAACAGGTTTTTTTCCCTGGAGGCTTGCACGCTGCCAAACCCTCCCCGCCGGGAGGAGTGCAGGGAAGCCTTGCACATCCGACAATGCGTACAACGAGATATCATGCTGAGCAAAGCGAAGAACCTCGGCTCCCATCGCTGCCGAAACCCTTCACGTCGCCTCCAGATCCGTTCAGGGTGACACCATCCGCGGCTTTCTGATGTGCCGCAAAAGAAGTCCCGTTGTCAGTATTAACCTTGAATGATCCGATGGTTATGAAATGTATATCGCAGAACTTGCAGTCTACCCATATTTTAACATAATATGGTTACACGAAGAAGAAAGATCGGGAAAAATTCCCCTATGAATCCGCATTTTGTGTCGAGTATATCAGCCATAGAACAGTTTCAATCACACGTGTTCACGTCGATTTGAAGATATGTCATAAGCATACGCTTATAATCGTAGCGGTTGACAGAATCGCTAGCACAATCATCACACAAAGGTTCTCATATGGCAAGGACGCAAGCCATTCGAACAAACAGATAGGTATCATACCCGCGAGCAAGCCTCACTTGCGCATCTCGATGACAACAAGCTCAACACTATGTCAGATCATCAGACGCCCCATCTCATGCCGCCACTTGTGCATATCCCCGCAGGCCCGTTTCTGATGGGCGCTACAGATGACGAAACGGGTCTGATATACGAAAAACCCCAGCACACGGTTACATTGCCCGAATTCTGGATTAGTCAGACACAAGTAACTTTCGCTCAGTTCAGTCTGTTCGCCGAAAGCGATGGTTACACTAACAAGTCTTACTGGACAGAGACGGGTTGGAAATGGCGGTGTGAAACTCGGACAGAAGGACCCTACCGAACGGAGTTGCTATCGCGAAAACCCGCTGGCGCAGTGAGGTACGTCTGTTGGTTCGAAGCAGTAGCTTATGTTCGCTGGCTAAGTGCGCGCGTAGGAGTACAGTTGCGCCTGCCGACTGAGGCAGAGTGGGAAAAAGCGGCTCGAGGCACTGACGGGCGGCGCTGGCCCTGGGGAAATGATAAAACACTAAAGCCTTCGCCTTCTATGCTACTGTCTTATGCAAAAGCAAGTCGAACTGCCCTCTACCCTGAGCTGGCGAGTCCCTACGGCGTTCACGACATGGCCAGTAAAATAGGGGACTGGTGCACAACACGAGCCAGGCATGCGTGGCCGCGCAGGTTGACAGGTTTCTTGCAAAACCCTGAGCCATACCCCTATCAGCCAGGTGATGAGTGGAGCCCCGAATACCTGGAGGGTGATATGCCTCGAATTGTCCGGGGTTCTGACTATACCCTTCGATGTGCTTCTCGTAGCGCATTCAAACCGTTTGCTCGCAATGCTGATATTAGTCTGCGGATTGTCAGTCTCGTTCCGCTATCGTGATGGTATGCGCTGGTCTTCTACTCCTGGGCGTGGTTTCAGTAAGGCAATGCTGAACGACATCGTCTCGTACTGAACTGCCCCTACCATCCCTCGCTGAGGTGAAAACACGGGGAAACCCGGTTTCCCCAAGCCCCTGCTCGTGGGGGCGCCAGCCGCTCCCAACAGCATTTGGGAAATGGGACAACCGGGTTTCCCCAATCCCCTCCCCGGAGGAGGCTTTGGATGTGAAAATAGCCTCAATCCTTCCATGCACAGGTCGCCTCCAGGACTTTGACCCGCCCGGAGTGCGACCCCTCAGACGGTCATCCGGCTGCCTGCGCGCAACCAGACTCTCAGAGTAGCAGGGCCCGCTTCCTGGCAACCTGCTGAGGCGTCAGCGTAACGCCGCGGCGTCCAGACACGCTATGCCAATTCGCAGATTAGCAATCCTGCTAGGGGCGTTCTCGAAATACAACTATTGCCTGCTGCTGACTCGTCCCATCCAGCCAGATACCTCCGAGTGCGACCTGGCGGCTCAACCCGGGCTGACCAGGCACGTAGTCCAGCACTACAGCCCAGTTTGACCAGCCAAGCCCACAGACTGAATAGCGGCCCGAAGCATCGCTCGTCCAGCTCAGGAAGGCAACAGCATTGTTGACATTGCCAACGGCTCCGGCAACAGGCGTCCCGTCGGCGCTGACAACTGTACCACTGATACACGAGTCACGCTCTTCAGTATGGGGGCCTGGTGGAAAGGTCCGCTGAGGAATACTAACAAACACGCGACCGCTGCTCGCATTGTTCGCCCCGGGGCTGCCAGACCGCGCCGTTGCGGGTGATGGGGTAGGTTCGTTAAGCCGTGCAGCGACGCGCTGATCCCGGAGACATGCGCGAGCCGGCTCACTTTCAGGTGCATTTGCTGGCCAGAGATCCACTGCTGTAGTACATAGCTCACTTGCTCGGCGCAATGCCACGACACTGGCCTCCCGATTGGAAGTATCTTTAGCCAGATTTATCTGTAACCTGGCCGCTTCCACCAGAGCTGCAGTATAGGCTTCACGCACACCGGGAAACTCGGACAGAGCTTCGTTCGCTTTTGCACTCGCCGTGAGAGCCAGTTCAGCCGCTGCAGCTTGCTCCTCTGCTGATGCCGCAGTGGATGAGAGGCGGCGCACCTGTTCAATTGCAGTCCAGGTTTCGAGAAGCAATTCCACTACCATCTCCTCCTGATCAGGCTGGCCTGTGCCTTCATCAGTTGATGGTGCAACGACCCTGGCGCGAATGTACAGGTCGAGAGCATCTCGAATTGTGCTGGGGTCAGTAGGATTAGCGCTGATGGTCTGGCGCCCCCAACTGTGGTAGAACTTAGCAAGCAGGGTTGCTATCGTTTCGTTATCGCGATACGTGCTGTAGATGGGGGCAAGGATTGTGATGGCCCGCTCATAGTCACCCTGGGCAGCAGCGGCCTCGGCTTCCTCGATAGCATCGGCATAACGGTTAGTGACCGAAGGAGTGCTGGTCGGGCCAGCAGTCGGTACGTTGGTCAGCGGCAGATCCGCTACAGGTGTCACCGTAGGCAGAGCTGAACGCTGCTGCGCAGGCTGTACAAGTCCGCAGGCGGATATGAAGATAGTGCCGCCGAAGATGATTACAATAATCCGTATCCAGCGCTTCATAGGTGTTCTCTATTCTTTTCTGACTCGTTAGTGGTGCATACGGTAAGTCCTTTGTCATACTGCGTGAAGCGAGGCATCTCGACAGAGACTCTTCGCTTCGCAGAGGGTGACGTAGAACCCGTTGGATGCACTGGTTAGATTCCTATGCGACTACGCTACATAAAGCTAGAGTGAACATAGTTGCTCCTGGGAGGGCTTCGCCCTCCCAGACCCTTCCTCCAGGAAGAGGTGTAGAGGATGTCCAAGGTTGCGCTAAAGAGCAGGTTTGAACCCTGTTTCCTGGGGTACAAAGGTTGCTGCTGGCTCTGGAGTAGGCGAAACGTCACCCGGAGGCACGGGAGACTCGGTCCGCCGGGGCGTCGGCTGAGAGTTGCTGGTTGGAACAGAAGTTTGAGCCGGCGACGGCGGTTCAATTCCAGCGCCGGCTGTCGGGGTCGTCGCCGCCCCTGGCGTCGCGGTTGCAGACGGCGGTTCAACTCCAGCGCCGGCTGTCGGGGTCGCCGCCGCCCCTGGCGTCGCGGTTGCAGACGGCGGTTCAACTCCGGCGCCGGCTGTCGGGGTCGCCGCCGCCCCTGGCGTCGCGGTTGCAGACGGCGGTTCAACTCCGGCGCCGGCTGTCGGGGTCGCCGCCGCCCCTGGCGTCGCGGTTGCAGACGGCGGTGTAGCTGGCGCCGGTGTCAGCAGTGGTGCTGATTCCGTCGGTAGAGTCGTCAGCGGCTCAGCAGTGGTTTGCGTCGGCGCAGGCGACTGGACGGTGATCGAGGTCGGAATGCGGCGCGGTGGAACAGCCGTGGCAACAGGTGAACGTCGCGTCGCCACTGTCGCAGTTGGAGAGAGGTCCACGGGTGTGTCCTGCGGAGTGCCGTTCTGGTCGCCAGCGACGGCATCTGGCAGCGGTACCGACGGGAGCGGAACTACAGTGGTAGGAGCAAAAAAACCTGGCGCTGAAACAACTGTTGGCACTCTGGTCGAGGTTGGATTCAGTTCCGCAGAGGTGTTTGTGGAGCTGAAACTTGATAGAGACTGACTGGTAATACTCGCAGCTACCGGAAAGCCTTGCACCTGAATAGGATTATCTTTGTTGGTGAACCGGAGATTGCTCCATGCGAGGGTACCAATGATGAGCAAGAGCAATCCAATCGCAGCCAGCCAGAGCCGCAGCCAATGTCGTGGCAGAGTCGAGCTGCGGCAGTCATATCGCACCACAAGAGCGCTGATATTATCATCACTGCCATTACGCTGAGCGCGCTGCACTAACCGCTCTGCGGCCCGCTGGGCAGTGCCGGTCGCCAGGAGCTGGTCAAGCTCATCGTGACTAACGTAGCTGCTCAGTCCATCGCTGCAGAGCAGGATCATCTCGCCATGCTGCAGAGGCACACAATGATAGAAATCGGGTACCTTCTCGATCTCAAGCTCTGCGCCCAGCGCATAGGTCAGCTCATGAGCGCCTGGCGCCTCAGCCCAGCCCTGATCTCCCCAATGACGCAACTCCTCGCCATATGTATGGTCCCGTCCAATCTGACGCACACCACCGCTGGCAGAGCGCAGGTAAGCGCGGCTGTCGCCCAACCTGGCAATGTGAGCTACTGGATTTCCGTGCTGTGACTGAATAAGCACAGCCACGAGGGTACTGCCACCTTCATAGTAGCGGGAGCTAACCCTGGTAAGATTGAGCAGAGCCTGATTGGCGAGACGAAAGGCGTGGACCAGGCGTGTACGCGAATCAGCAGTCGAGGTTTCGCGCAGCGCTTCGCCAGCGATCCGTACCGCCTGATCACTCATGGTGGCGCCAATGGCGCCGCCACCCATGCCATCGGCAAGGAGCCCGATAACCTCGCTGGCGCCCCTGAAGCAGGCCACCCTGTCTTCGTTCCCGGCCCGTTTGCCAGCCACACTATGCATACCAATCTCAACCAGTAAACTGTGTGGAGGATTGGAACGGCTGGTAACGGACCGTGTCATTGTTCTGCCTCCGTTTCTGTCAGGCCGTCGCGGGCTTTAATAGCAGGAATGTGAGTCGAGGTCGGAACTGGCGTTGCTATGGCGCGGTCCATCGGCGGTAGCGACATCGTCGGAAGTGTCGCCGTAATTGTTGGAGGTAAGGTTGCGGCAGGTATGGGCGCACTAACGCGTATCCCCACAGTCATTAGCACCAGAATGCCAACGAGCAGAGCAGCAAAAATCAGGCTCGTCCGCGGCCTCGCCGGTCGCAAAGTACTCCCGGCGAGGGCTGGGTCCTGCGCAATCGCCCGCAGGCGTGCTGCAAAGGCAGCAGCAGAAGGAATGGCTGCAAGACGGGCTTGCGGATCTGGATCGAGAGCGTGGCTTGCCAGCCAGTCCACCTCTTGCGGAACAGCAGGGTTGGCGGCTGAAAGCTTGTGGTGCGGCTCAACACGCTGGTACCGCAGCTTCGGGTTGCCAAGGACATCGTGCAGCAGCACACCGAGAGCGTACAGATCCACGGCAACGCTGACCATGGCCGGTGGATCGATCAGGCGTTCTGGAGGCAGGTAGCGCTCGTGACCATAAACGCTTACCTGGCGCGGTAACCCTAATGACTCAGCGGCAGCGAGGTCAACCAGAACAGCGTGAGGGGGAGCTGTGCTGCGTAGCACAATATTCTCGGGGCAAACGTCGTGATGCACAACCCCGAGCGTCTCGTGCAGGTGGGCCAGAGCCTCAGCAACCTGAGCCAGCAGGGCTACAGCAGTTGCGAGAGGCAGTGGGCGGGAAGGGAAACGGTCAAGCAGATCAGCCAGCGATCCTCCCGGCTCATACGCCAGCACAATGTAAAGCGCGCTGTGCACGGCTCCCGATGCATCCTGCTGCGTCACTCTGCCGAGGAAGCCAGGCATCGCCGATTGTAGTTCAGGAAAGCGACGCCCGTAGAGAACCACCAGATGGGGGTGCTCTGCTTGCTTATGTGCCAGGTACTCACGCTCATTCAGCAGGTTAGCCTGCCCATCGGGCTGAGCAAGCTTGAGTACGCCTAACTGCTTAGCCATCGCTTGCTGCGGCGAAATCCAGTGACGTCTCGCTTGCAGACGGAGCCACCAGCGCGACCAGAAGCGCAGTAATCCTCGCTTGCGCCAGGGACGGACCAGGTAAAGCTGACCCTGGCCTCCGTAGCCCAGACAGGCTACGACCTCAAACTGATCAACGCGCGTTCCATTTTTAAGTTGCAGCGGGCCGATGCTCATCCAACCTCCTCGATCACCAGCCTGACCGGCCCGATCCAGAAGGTATCACCCGTACGCAGCATCGCAGGACTTCCCTCGTTGACGCGTACACGCCCGGTTCCAACAAAGGTGCCATTGGTGCTATGGAGATCTGCAAGTTGCACCACACCACCCTGCACAAGCGAGAGAACAGCGTGATTCCAGGAAACCTCCTCGTTGGCGAGAGGAATATCAGCCTGCGGATCACGCCCGATGACACACTCGCGGCTGCTCAGCACTAACGTTCGAGCTATATCGCCTTCAACTATGGCTACTTTAAGCCCCGGCGAGCTTGCCTGCCTGCGTCTGCGGGTTGGACCGCGCAGACCGCCTCCCGCAAAGCGTTGTGTTTCCGGGTGTGGTTTATGACGCTGCGCAGGCCTCCGCCAGTACCATATGACTCCCCCGCCGAGAGCTGCAACGAGCACGGCGCCGCCCCATAACAGTGGACTGGTGAGCAGCCTCATAGCCGCAGAAGGCGCTGGCGGCGGCACCTCGACAGTAATGACAGCACTGCGGTGAGTCTGACCGCTAGCATCTGTAGCAGCCGCGAAGAGCTCGTAGCTGCCTGGGGGCAAAGCAGATCGCCATGGCTCCACTGTTCGGTCGAAGGTGAAAGCGAAGTCAGGACCGCTACTAGCCTCGCCCACAGGAACATTACCAAGGATGTACTCCACCCTGGTGATAGGGCTCTGAGCTCCCTGGATAGCCACACTGAACTGGCTCGTCTCGGCCAGCAACGGGCTCTCAAGCTGAAGCTTGAGCAATACCAGCCCATCAGCGATGCGGAGTGGCGCTTCTCGGGTCTGCCCTGCTAACTCTAGCCCGACCGTGTACTCGCTCAGGTCATCTATCGAGCCGTCGAACGGCGCCCTCAGAGTATAGGCTACACGCTGGTCGAGCAAAACATTGTAACGCTTCTGGAGAGCTGCGCTCAGCGTAGCGATCTCAGCGCTATCGGTAGTGTAAAGCCGCAGGAAGGCAGCATCAAGAGCTGTAGCGAGAGCTTGCAGACCCTGCGGATTGCCGGGCTGCTGGCGGAACTCACCCTCTTTATCCCCGCCGAGGGCAACAAGCGTGATCACTGGCCTGTGGAATCCCGGAGCTTCCAACTCTGCTATGAGTGGCGCCGGATCGTACTCCTGACCCGGTTGTCCTGCTGCGAAGACCAGCAATGCCGATGGAACTGCGACCTGAGGATCGTCATCGGGCGAGACGAGTGTGCTCATACCGAGACGTATAGCCTCAAGTAACAGATCGGGGGCAGAGGTCTCTGCTCCTGAAACCTCTGCCGCATTCTCGACCTGCGGAGTGACAAGCTGATCAAGCGCATTCAGAAAGCCGCCGCCATCAGCGCGCAGGGGAAAAACCACTCGCGCTTCTTGATCAAAGGTGGTGAGGCTCAGCAAGGTGTCAGGCGGGGTCAGGCGTATCAGTTCCCGCGACTGTGAAATCATCTCGCGAAGCCTGGTTCGATTCGGAGGCGAACTGACATCATTCATCGCGAGGCCGGTTTCGGCGACCACCGCAATCCGTAGTGGCCGGGCCACTGTTGATAAGGAGCTGGGCGAAAGCGCTGTACCGTTAAGGCTCAGGGTGAGATCAGACAGGGTAACTTCCGCTTGTGGGGCTGGAGTATCGGAACCTGTATAGGAGAACAGAACCTCGATCTGTGAGCCAGCTACGACTTCCGCCGAAATGATGCGCAATTGCGGTCCGGTCTGTGCTGCGACCGAATTCACCGATAGAAGCATTAAGACAACTATGCCGAGAACGCTCCGTACCCATTGATGGCTGGTTGTACAAAGACTCCTCATACTGAATAGTTATTATGATAACGTTAAGAATGTGTAATAATCGATATAATACTGTCAAGCAGGGGTATGGCTGCTTCAGCATAGATATCGTTTTGACATACGGGGTAGGGAAAAATTTCCCTATTTAATAGGGAAATTTTTCCCTACCCCGTGTACCTCCTGTCGGATATACAGAAGCCGTAGGCTTAGTAAACGCAATTAAACGACGGGCCAGGACTGTAACGTAACGTTGACAACGTTATGTTATAAGTCGTATTATGTTCACTATCTAGCATGAGGAGGAGATCATGAGCGATCGCGTCCTTTCGACCGGTACCGCCCGTGAGGCAATTATGCGGTTTCAGTCAATAGTTCAAGGTGACTTGCTGAGTCAGATTCAGAACCTCAACGCGCAGGGTCAGATCCTCAGCCAGCCCGATGTCTGGGATGGGCGGCTTGCCCAGGAATTCCGCAGCAACTGGCCGGAAATCAACAGCCAGCTCTTGCAGATGCAGCAAACGCTGGTAGAGTTGCGCGAAAAGGTGCAGCAGATCAACCAGAACATTATGTCCGCTGGCGGCAACGCATAGCCCTGATCCTCACAAAAGAGATAAGCGATCTCTGGGCTAACCGACTGTTCGAGAATTCTCTCTAGCGAGCTCGCTGTCATAACACCCAACGCAGCTCGTCGGGCACATCACCAGGCACTCGGTTTGGATGTGGCAGCTACGGTTCTCGCGCTGCCACATCTAATGCCGAGTAACATCAGATAATACCAGGTACAGCCGGAGACACTATACCTTGCGATGCCGCTGAGATGCAGGGCTTCTTAAGCGCAACTGCTGGTACATAGCGCTACGTGCTGGAGAATGAATATGCCCAACTGGGAACCAAACTGGAGAGATGTGGTCTGGAACCATCAGGCCTCCAGCGACGCTATCGCAGCACTACATCAGGCTGCCGACGCAATTGAGCAGGCTGCGGCGCAGCGACAGCAAGCTGCAGCCCTGGCGACACACCTCTGGCAGGGGGTTCATCGCCAGATCTTTGATCAGGACCTGCAGAGGATTCAGCGCACTGCGGCTGAACTGGCTGCCTCCTATCGCGCTGCAGCGAATACCATTTGGCAAGCCAGTGAGCGCGCCCGTCAGGAGCAAGAGCATCGCATACGCGAGCGGGAGCGGTGGCATCGGGAACGTGAGGAGGAGGAGCGCCAGGCGGCGCGTGAGGAAGAGGAGCGTCGTCAGCGTGAGAGCCGATCGGCGACGGCAGTCTAGTCGCAATGGCTCTCTGAATAGCAGTATAGGCGCTTACCCCTCGACGCTCAGTATCGCTTATCTAGTTTTTAGAAGAATTTCGCTATGCAGAAACTCGAGCCGATCAACATAGCAGCAAATACAAATAATAGGAACCCTCACGCCACCCTTCTCCCTCCCCTTGTGCATATCCCTGCGGGTCCGTTTGTGATGGGCGCTGACGACCTCCTCGACGAGGACAAGCCTCAGCACACAGTAACCCTGCCGGAGTTCTGGATTAGTCAGACTCAGGTGACTTTCGCTCAGTTTAGGCTATTTGTCGAAAGTGATGGTTATACGAATAAGTCTTACTGGACCGAGGAAGGTTGGAAATGGTGTCGTGAAACCCTGGCCGAACGACGAGATCTCAAGCATGTTTCAAAGAACGCCCCCTCCACTCCAGTGAGAAATATCTCTTGGTTTGAAGCAGTAGCTTATGTGCGCTGGTTAAGTGCACGCATAGGGGTGCAGTTGCGTCTACCGACTGAGGCAGAATGGGAAAAGGCTGCCCGGGGCACCGACGGACGACGCTGGCCCTGGGGCAACGAAAAAAGCCTCAAACCGTCTCTGCTCAAAATTGCTAGTGATCGAGTCGCCTCCGATCCTAAATTCGCTAGCCCTTACGGTGTCTGCGGTATGGCTAGCGGGATAGGTGACTGGTGTACGACCCAGGCCTGGCGCGTTAAACCGCGCTGGTTGATCACATACTTCCCTAAGCTCCATCGATACCCCTACCAGCCACGGAATGAGTGGACCTCCGAGTATCTGGAAGGTGATCTGCCTCGGATTGTACGAGGCACTAATTTCACCCTTCAGTGCGCTGCTCGGGACGTGTTCAATCCAGAGACTCGCAGTCACTTGATCAGCCTGCGGGTAGTTAGCGCTGTTTCGCTATAACCGCAAAACTACAGCAGTCTAGAGACATATGATCAGTTCAGCTTCCCCCACCGAACTCCAGCGGTTTGCCACTACGGAGGCAGCCCGCGCTGCCGAGCTGGATCATCAGGCACAGCGGCTCGGAGCGGCCCTCGGTCATTTTGCCGCCACCTGCATCGAGTTCTCACCCGGTATTGATAGCAGCCTCGCTCACCCGCTGCACGACCACGCCCGTTCTGCCAGCGCAATTGGCGAGCGCACCGCTGCAGTCGGGCGTCAGTTTGAAAGAGCTGATCAGGGGTCGGGGTTCCGTACAACTCTCACAACTCTTGTGCAGTTCTTCCACGGCCTGGCACTGCGGATAGCGGCTGGCTCAGGAGGTAGCGTCTCCTCCAGCAACCCGAACTCTATTCTGCAGCCTTTCCGTAATCTGGCTCTTCGGGGAGCGACCAGCTCCGGGCACGGCGGGATTTCAATTAGCCTGCTCGCCTGGGCGCCTGCGTTTGCGCTTATTGGTGGAACCGTAGCGCTCTCCAACAACGTGTGGCAGTCTATCCAGACCTTGTGGCAGTCAATCCAGAACTCCTGGAGCGATTGGCGGCAATCATTCAGCGCCTGGTGGGGCGGTTGGAGACAGGGAATTGCTGACTTGCGGCAGGCGGTCCAGGACTCCTGGAATGACTGGTGGCGAAGCGCCCAGAATTCCTGGAATGACTGGCGGCAGTCATTCGATGCGTGGTGGAGCAGCTTCAGTCAGGGGGTCGCTGACTGGTGGCAGACCAATCAGGACTCCTGGAACAACTGGTGGCAGGCAACCCAGCAGTCATGGGATGAGTGGTGGCGGGCAACTCAGCAGTCATGGGATGAGTGGTGGCAGAACACCGGCGACTGGTGGCATAGCTGGTGGAAACCAGACGAGTGGTGGAACGGTATCACCAATTGGTGGAATGACCTGCACCCGGCCTGGAAAGTAGTGGCGGTTATTGTTGGAATTATTCTAGTTGTTCTCGCTATTATCTTGCTAATCAAGGTCGCGGCGGCTGTGGGGATTGGCGCAATACTTGGGGCGATCGGATCATTCCTTAAGGGAGCTGCCATCCGAGCTATACCATTCATCTTGCAACGAGGTGCGCCATGGGCTTTTCGAATGCTCATGCAACGATTTGTACCATGGGTTACCAGGACAGCCGCACCATGGGTTGCCAGGAACATTCTACCTAAACTCGGTATCGATCTCACCAAAGGTATCGTCAATGCTCTTTTCAGAATCATCACCCTGCTATTCGACGCCTATTCGATCGGGGATCTAATCTATCAATTCGGGGACACTGTGCTGACATACTTGATTGCCGGTCATATGCCCCCTGCTATACAAGAGCATTTCAAGAATGCACAAAAACAGTACAACGCCTGGGTCAAGGATAATGTTCCCCCGGAATGGCAAGGAGTGGCTCGAATGGGAGGCCCTGTCGTTGCCGGTCTGGCAGTCTTAGGTGGTCTTACGCTCGCTCGAAGAGTTCCAGGCGGCATGTCGTGGTTGAAGACGTTGAAGACACCGCAGTGGCTTGTCCGAGCGCAGACTGCGCTTCGGTCATCGCCGTGGGTTAGCCGAACGCTATCGCTCCTCAGAGGCGTGCCGGCTGCGCTTCGGTCCGTGCCGGCTGCGCTTCGGTCATCGCCGTGGGTTAGCCGAACGCTATCGCTCCTCAGAGGCGTGCCGGCTGCGCTTCGGTCATCGCCGTGGGTTATTCGAGTCATTTCAGCTATAAGCAAAGTGCGCCTGCCTGCCTGGATGACCAGAGCAGTATCGCAGACCCCCTGGCTGAGATCGCTGCTAGCATCTGCTTCGAGAAATTTCGCCCATATTCGCAACTGGGCATCGAGGAGCTGGGCAATCGTTCGCAATGTAGCAGTGGATGCTCTAGTAGCCGCTCGAAACCAGGCTGTGAAAGGGCTAGCATCGATTGGCAGCCGTGTAGCACAAGTGCTGGCAGCTATTCGCAACAGCCCAGCGGCAATTCGCAAGTGGGCAGCGGAAACGCTGGCAGCTCTTCGCAACGGTCCGGGGGCAAGGCTGGCGTCAATTCGCAACTGGATATCTCAGCACATATCACAGCCTTTGCTTAAGTTGCTGAAAGAGAGATGGGATAACGATGTGCCGAAATGGCTGAAAGAAACTCCCTGGGTCAAGACCTGGGCTGCACAATGGAAGGATAACATTCTTAAAACTCGCATCAACACTCTCTGGGCTTTGATAACCAGTGGAAATCCAATCCAAGCCGCACTGACATTCCTGGGCTATATCCTCTCAGGCGGCATTTCGGGCAAGGGCCTTCCCCCACGAGCAGCCATACTCTGGACTGCAGTTGGAGAGAGTGTGAAAGCTCTCCCCACTTTCGCGTACAAGCTTTATCAGCTGTTTGATAAGCAGTATCAGCAAAGACAAACTTCCAGCCCTGCTCACGGAGCAAGCTCACCCGCCCCTGTCAACTTGGGCGGCGTAGCGGATGGGTGGAGCGCGCGTTATGGAGCAAGCTCACCCGCCCCTGTCAACTCGGGCGGCGTAGCGGATGGGTGGAGCGCGCGTTATGGAGCAAGCTCACCCGCCCCGAGCAACCCGGGCAGCAGCCCTGTCAACTCGGGCAGCGTAACGGTCCCCTCAGGTAACCCTGCTGATCCCACTAATCCAGCCACGCCCGTGGCAAATGGTGTTACGACAGGCGGCGGATCGAGTGTCACACCTTCCATCCCCAGCGCTCCAGGCACGTCTATTGACCCAACTCTCATATCGGAGCCGACGCTTATTGACTCATCCTCGCCGTCTGATATGCCAGACCAGGTTAGCGCGCCGGAAAACTGGCCATCGCCGTCCGATGGGAACGAAAGCTCTGGTGGGCCGTCAGAGACACCTTCAGCGCAACCTGACCCCAGTGCGGCCGAAGACCTGGTGACCAGGCTACGAGAGCAACTGAGGCAGGGTACTCCTGTAGAGAGTCTGCTGACAGAAGGAGCAGCGGTCAGGGACTTGCTAGTCGCCGGGGCGCTTCCCGAGACGCTGCTCCTGGCCAGACCGACCGAGGCGATGCTAAATGAGTTGGCAACCCTGGCACAGACGGATGCACAGGTGGCGCCTCTGATGCAGAGGTTCCTCACTCAGTCTAGCGATCAGCGCGCAGAAGGCAGAGTGACGCTTGAAGCGGCTCTACAAGCGGCTATCGGGCTTGATCTTGAGATGAGAGGCGAACTAACCGGACCTCTTACACCTGCATACATGCCAGACGGGCGCCGAGTACTGGTAGATGCCAACAACACACCCTGGGGCTTCATGCCGGCACTGGACTCGCTACAGCGCGGCGAGCAGGCAGAAACAACCTTTGATCTGCCGGCAATAATCGGCAGACTAATGGCTCTTCGGGAGATCGGGCTTCATGTGGTCCTGACCACTGATGGTCTGACACCATCTCAGTTTGCAGAGTTGCAAGCAGCTATAGCCGCAACGTCCTTCGGTGATCGGGTGCTTCTGTGGCAGCCTACGACCTCTCCCGTTCCGGCTATGTAGCAGTCTGCCGCTAAGAGCGCTAAGAGTGCAGCGCCCTGAGCAGGGCTAGACTCCGGGCTGAGCGAAGCGAAGGTGTGGGGAAACTGTGGTTCCCCACACCTTGGCATTGTACGGTGCAGCAGGGGAAGAGCATGGTTCAAGAAACTAATGGCACGGTAGTGCAGCCAGCTTCTGAGCAGCCAATCCAGACCGGGCACGACAAGGCGGCGCTGCCCGTGGTACGGATTGCGCCGGTGCACACTACGCCTCAAGCTCCAACGCAGCATATCGGTTCTGGCAAGGCGGGCATCTGGTTTAACCGACCACCTCGCACGCGTCCGGTCTGGTCTGATGTAA
Organism: uncultured Chloroflexota bacterium; assembly: GCA_937120965.1. Lineage (GTDB taxonomy): Bacteria > Chloroflexota > Chloroflexia > Chloroflexales > Chloroflexaceae > JACAEO01. The sequence goes on along the minus strand of CAKZKA010000244.1, from coordinate 6,506 downwards.
CAGTTGATCTGCCGGAGCAGCCTGTTCCATTTCGTCGCAATCCGCAATCAATTCTGCTGCAGGTTGCTATGCCGCTGTTGGCTGTGGTGGTTATGGGGCTGGCCTACTCGATGATAAGCGCCAACAGCAACGCCTGGCTCTTCATACTTCCCATGGGCGCCATTGGCGTAGTGGGCGCTATAGGCACCCTACTGATGCAGCGTTCTCAGGAGCGGCAGCAGCGTGAGGAGTTCCACGCGCGGGTGGCTTTCTTCGAGGAGCAACTCGCCGAAGCTCAGAAGCGCCTCGCTCATCTGGCCTACCATGAACGGGAAGCCCGTTGCTACATCGCGCCCGAACCGGAGGGCCTGCTGCGAATCGCCGGTGTTATGCATCCCGAACAGCATCCCGAGCCACGACTCTGGGAGCGACGGCCCTGGGACGATGACTTTCTCGAACTGCGCCTGGGCATTGGCAGCGTCGTACCAGGTTTTGCCGTGCGCGCGCCGACCCCGCCCCGCGACGCCGCTCCGGATCGTCGGATCTACGCACTGCAGCAACAGTACGCGACTCTCACCGGAGTTCCAATCAGCGTGCCACTGGCTCGCATTGGCTCACTGGGGCTGGCAGGTCCGAAGGATCGTCGTGATGCCCTGCTGCGAGCGATGCTCTGGCAGGTTGTTGCCCTGCATGCTCCCAGCGAGGTGCGACTGGCCTTCGTTTGCCCTCCTGAACACACCGAGGAGTGGGAATGGCTGCGGTGGCTTGACCATACTATACCTCCGAGCAACGAGCCAGGCCAGCGCCTGCGCATGGTCGTTAGTGAGCCTCGCGCAACGGCAGCGATGCTCAGCGCCTTGCTCGACGAATTCAGCCGACGCCGTGATCGGATTGCTCAAGCCAGGGCTAGAAGCGAGACTCCTCCTATCTTCCCCACTATTCTACTGGTCGTAATTGGCGCCAGGCAGTTGCAGAGCCAGCCACTGCTCGTTGAAATGATGCGGGCTGGAGCGACGCACCAGATGCTGTTGATCTGTGTCGAGGATCGCTGGGAAGAATTGCCAGGCGATTGCGCAGCTATGGTTGACCTGAATGCTGAGGGGGAAGTGCGGATCGCGCGAGCCGGAGCCTCGTGGAGCACTGAACGTTGTATCGCCGACGCCGCGGCATTAGAGTCGAGCGACAAACTTGCCCGCTGCCTTGCCGGGATTCGGTTAATGCAGGACGGCGCGCGCCAGGAACTGCCGCGCAACAAACGACTCTTCGATATGCTTGATATCACGAGCGAAGCCGATCTGCATCCTCCTCGCTTCTGGCATGCATTGCCCGAAGAAGCCTGGCATCGCAACGTACCGATTGGCGTGCGGGCGGATGGGGAAGCAATGGTTCTGAACCTCAACCAGAATGCCCACGGACCCCATGGCATCATTGCTGGAACAACGGGCGCCGGTAAGAGTGTGCTGCTGCAGGCTATCATTGCCGCTCTGACGATCACCCACCCGCCTGAACGGCTCAACCTGCTCCTGATTGACTTTAAAGGCGGCGCATCGCTAGCGATGTTCGAGGCTCTGGCCCACACGATAGGTATGGTTACCGACCTGGAAGGTCGTCTGGCAGAGCGAGCAATGACTGCTATCAAGAGCGAGATCCGTCGGCGCAAGCGGATCTTGCGTGAAACCGCCGCTAGCGTCGGGGGCAAAGTAGAGGACATCCATGATTACCGGGCAGTAGCAAATAAACGGCAACTGCCACCGCTGCCCAACTTGCTCATCGTGATTGACGAGTTCGATGAGATGGTCAAGACGTATCCCGATTTCGTTACCGAGTTGGTGCGAGTCGTGAAACAGGGCCGTTCCCTCGGAGTCCATCTGCTGGTAGCCTCGCAGCAACCTGCACGGGCGGTGACGGACGAAATCCGCACCCAGCTCAAGTTCTTCATTGCTCTACGCCTGGGTAGCGCCGACGATAGCCGTGAGATGATTCTGAAGACCGACGCTGCATTCCTACCGACGAATATTCCAGGACGGGCCTATATGCGCGTTGGCTCAGAGGCGGAGCTGTTTCAGGTAGCCCATGTGGCAGGGACCTATCACGAGGCGCATTCAGTCGAGCAGCAAGCGGTGCCGCGGATCAGTCTGATGATCGACGGCCAGGAACGAGTGATAGATGGACGCCGGGCTACTGTCACTCACGAGGACCGGCAACGCATCACCGATCTGGACGTGCTGGTGCGAGTTTTAGGCCGGGCCAGCCAGGAGCGCCTTGCCCAGCTCGCCGCTCGGGGTTGGCATCTGCAACCGATCTGGCAGCAACCGCTACCATCCCATCTGACCCTCGGCGAGCTCCGACAGGTTACACCCGATCCTGTGGAGCTACAGGCGGCGTTGCGAGCTGTCTGGGGTCGTGGCGCCAGTTACGAACGCTGGCTCCAGGCAACGCTCGGCCTGATCGACATTCCCCAGGAGAGCAGGCAGGAAGTGCTTAGAGTAAACCTGGCTGAGCAGCACCTGGCAGTTATAGGTGCTCCGGGAAGTGGGAAGACCACACTGCTGCGCACCTTGATCCTCAGCCTAACACTGAACCATAGTCCTCAGGATCTCTGGTTCTATGGCCTCGACGGAGGTGGTCAGGGCCTGAGCATTCTGAACAGTCTCCCCCATCTTGGCGATGTGGTACAGGTCAGTGACCGCGAGCGCGTCCAGCGGCTCTTCTATATGCTCAACTCGCTGGTGCGGGAACGGCAGGAGCGCTTGCGCGCGGCAGGAGCCAGCGACCTGCCTGCCTACAGACGCACTACCGGCGAGCGAATTCCGGCAATCATCTTGATCATTCACCGTATCGCTATCCTGCGCGAGGCATTCGGTGACTCCTTCAAGGACGTCACAATCCTTGACGACCTGGTGCGACTGCTACGTGTTTGTAAGCCGTGTGGCATCCACATCGTTATTACTGCCGACTCGCCTCGCGATATGCCTTACAAACTGCTCAGTCTGCTCGATCGCCGCATTGCTATGCGTTTGCCCGATATCCATGACTACATTGACGTCCTTGGCGGACGAGTCAGTGGTCAGATCCCTACAAGCCTACCGGGCAGGGCTCTCTGTACCTTGCCAGAATTAGGGATACTTGACACTCAGATCGCCCTGCCACTGCTAGACACAGCCGTTGTGACCGACAAGGCAGACGCCGAGCAAGCTACCATTACGGAGAGCGAGCTGAACGCAGAACTCAAGCAACTTGTAACGGAGCTGGCTCAGGCATGGAATGGCCCGGCGGCAGTCTCGCCTCCGCAGGTGCGACTCCTGCCCGAGCGTGTGTCTCTAGAGCAGGTGCTGCATCCAGAATCAGCGTCAGACTCGGGCAGGACAGAGCTTCGCGCTGTTCTTGGGCTTGAAAGCAACAATCTGACGCCGACGGCGCTTCGGCTTGATCAGGATGCGCCTCATGCCCTGATCGTCGGCCCACGGCGCAGTGGCAAGACAACAGCCCTGCGCACGCTTGTTCTCAGCCTGGCCCGTAGTTACCGACCCGAACAACTCAGGATTATCTTAATTGATCCCCATCGAGGAGGATTGTCACAACTACGTAAACTGCGTCATGTTGAACATTATGCTCGGAGTGAAACAGAGATCAAATCTCTGACAAGCTTTCTGGATCAACTGCGACAGACCAGATCAGCTAAGCAGCGCCGTGTGGTAGTGATCGATGATTTCCACATCGGCAAGAGCAGCATGAAGCAGGAGTTTACCCAAGCCTTCACTGGCGATCGAAACCTCTTTCAGGTACTGAACGACCTGGCGATCAGCGGCGCCGAGACTGGCGTACACCTGCTGATAGCAGCCCAGATCACCTATGCGGACGATAGTCTGCTCAAGCGCCTCGACGAGTCCCGCACTGGTATCATCCTCTGGCCCCATACTTACGACCCGGGCACAAAGCTGCTCGGTATTAGTCTGCCCAGCGGTGAGCGGGGGGCTGAGCTACCGCCAGGTCGTGCGTTTTTGATCCAGGAGGACTCGCAGCAACTGGTGCAGCTTGCATACAGTGAGGCAGAATATGCAGCAGAATGAGCTAACTGTAACATTGCACTGGGATCGAGACGGCGCCCGGCAGAGCGCGACAGCCACCTTTGCCGACAGCACGCCGTCCGAGTTGATCCCGCTACTGCTTGAGGGTTGTGGACTATCGAGCGCCGGGCCAGATGGTACGCCTATCACCTACCAGCTGCAGCACGGCTCAGAGTATCAGCGTCCGCTTGCCGGCGATCGTCTGTTGTCAGCCCAGGGGGTACGTAGCGGAAGCCACCTCTGGCTCAGTGTGGTTCCAGCCTCTGCACCCGTACCGCGCTGCATCTTCACCTTGCCCGACGGCACAGAGTTAATCGTTAGCTCACGAGGCCAGGCTCTTACCCGTAACTGGCTCCTCGGGCTGCTCCGTCTGCTCCATCCTGAGGAGTACGCCCGCCAGGAGTTGTTAGGTGAGCAGTCACCCTACTGTGCTGTGTCGAACAGTCGGCCTCACTGTACGATCCGCTACTCACCGGAGCAGGGCTGGTTGCTCGTTGTAGACCGCGACGATGTACTCACCCTCCTCAATAACCGGCCTCTAGCTCCCGGCGCCTCTGAACCCCTCAGCAGCGGCGACCTGATTACCCTTGGCGATCCCAACGGACTGCTCCTGCGGGTCTATACCCAGCAGTTTGTTGCCCGGGCGTAGTGACTTGCGAGGGAAAGGGGGTTTCCCCACGCCCCTCCCTGAGGGGAGGGTTTGAGAAGGGGTGGAGGCGCGGCGCCGCCGCGCTTCTGCCTCTTCCCTCCCCGCGTACGGGCAATGTTCACCTCAGGTAGATTGTGCAGCTATGATACGCAGCGAAACCATCATCGCCTTTATTGACTTTTTCTGGCCATGGTTCGTCATCCCTCCGGTGACCATACGGATTTGGACACAGAACCGGTTCGGTTGGTCGGTTGGCTACTTCCGATGCTTACTGATAACCTTCATCTCTATTCTCACATTTGCAGCGGTATATTTTATAGGAGTAACGAGATTACCTGAGCCTGTAACGTATATTGCAGTTCCAATCACAGCATTCATTGCCGTGAAAATTGGCAGTACTCTGCTCCTTTCACCTTCGGGATACCCGATTCCAGGCAGTTGGCTTTACATAGGACTTGCTCTATCCTTTGCCCTTCTTTCCTCGTTAGGCGCGGCTGCGTTAGCGAACGAACTGGTCAGGTGGAGAGGGTCTGGATTGTTCAATCGTTATTCACTCGTTCTCGTCCTTGGATTCTATATCGCAGTTGTAGTCATGATATACGTTCTAATTAATCTAACAAAATCACAATTAGGCCAGAAAACGCAACCGCCCGGCCTGGCATTGATAGCACTTATTATGCCCTTAGTTATCCTGTCAAGCTTATCTGTATCGAGGTGGCTACTGCACATGTCGGAGCCGGTCTTACTGGAAGTGCTCAAAGTCCAGGGGGTGCTCATAACATCTACTACGCTGAGCTTGTGGGTGTTGATGAGTCTTGCGGCCCGGCGCTTGTTCCCCTTTTCGGGTGTCTTGCAACTGGGCATTCTGACAAGCACCGGCATTGCGGTCCTGTCCTTCATGACATCCTTTTTGAACTCCATCTTCATACAGGAGTAGCCATTTGCCAGCGATGATCTGATTACGCCTGGCGATCCCGATGGGCTGCTCCTGCGAGTTTGTATTCTGACATGAAGGGCTGATCGCGGTTCCCCATACCCCTTTCCTGCGCAGTGACAGGCGTTCCGGGCGCCGCCCTTCTTCTCCCCTTCCAGATTTCTGAACAGATTTTCATCCTTCTGACCGGGTATTATTCATCCAGAATTTCGGTCGCCGTACTACTGTATATGCGCAAATATCCTTGCCCTCTCTCAGTGTGGAGATAGAGTCTATGGCAGCCCTTGTCAAAACGAAGTTGCAGTGCGTACGTTGCGGCCACTCGAACCAGTCGATCTTTGATCGCCGCGAGTTTTACTCCTGCAAGAATCCCCGCTGTCGCTCCCGGGGCTTTTTCTACTGCGGGCGCTGTATGACCGAAATGAACGCTCCACGCCAGCGCTTCTTCGGGAACCCGACTCACTGCCCGCGCTGTCAGCACGGCGAATTGCAGCGCCACGAGGGCTGAAGGAAAAATTCATCACAAAGGTCACGAAGAGACGCAGCGGCGCTGCGTCTCTTCGTCCACGTCCTCCCCTCAAGGAGGGGGAATGGGGAAACCCGGTTTCCCCATATCCCACTGTTGGGAGCGGCTGGCGCCCCCACAGGCAGGGGGATGGGGAAACCCGGTTTCCCCATATCCCACTGTTGGGAGCGGCTGGCGCCCCCACAGGCAGGGGGATGGGGAAACCCGGTTTTCCCGTATGTTCACCTCAGTCATCCATGCGGCTGGGCCGCACAACGCCGGAATGAAAATATTATTGGGAGGGCTGCGCCCTCCCAAACCCTCCCGCGGGCGGGTTGTTTCCCGGGAGGGCTGCGCCCTCCCAAACCCTCC
>CAKZKA010000243.1 GCA_937120965.1 uncultured Chloroflexota bacterium | reverse complement strand
TTGGGAGGGCTGCGCCCTCCCAAACCCTCCCGCGGGCGGGTTGTTTCCCGGGAGGGCTGCGCCCTCCCAAACCCTCCCGCGGGCGGGTTGTTTCCGGGGAGGGGTAGGGGCGCGGCGGCGCCGCGCCCCTACGCCCAAACCCTCCCGCGGGCGGGCTATGTTCACATCAGGTAACAGTGGATGCTCTCGGCCGCCGCGCGCCCCTCGGCAATCGCCCAGACCACCAGCGATTGGCCGCGGCGCATATCGCCGGCGGCGAACACGCCGGGCGCCGAGGTCATCTTATGCTCATCGGTGGCGATGCCGCCGCGCGGGGTTAACTCCAGGCCAAGCTGGGCGATCGGGCCATCACACCGCGGACCTGTGAAGCCCATTGCCAGCAACACCAGGTCACAGGGGAGGGTAAACTCGCTCCCGGGAACGTCCTCCATGCGCGGCTGCCCATTGCTATCGGGGTTCCAGCGCACTTCGACGGCCTCCACCGCCGTCACCTGGCCGGTTGCATCGCCGATCAGGCGGCGGGTGCGAATGCTGTAGCGCCGCTCGCCGCCTTCTTCGTGCGAGGAGGAGGTGCGCAGGACCCGCGGCCACTCGGGCCAGGGGTTGTCGGGCGCGCGTTGCAGCGGCGGGCGGGGCAACAGTTCAAACGAGGTCACCGAGATCGCGCCCTGGCGCAGGGCCGTGCCCACGCAGTCAGCCCCGGTATCGCCGCCGCCGATCACCAGCACACGCTTGCCGCGCGCGTCGATCGGCTCTGTGGTGAGAGACAGGCCGGCGCAGCGGCGGTTCTGCTGGGTGAGAAACTCCATCGCGAAATGCACACCCCGCAACTCGCGGCCCTCCACCGTCAGATCACGTGGTTGCTGAGCGCCACCCGCCAGCAGGACCGCGTCAAACTCGCGGCGCAGTGCATCAGCCGGCACATCTACGCCAACATTGACCCCGGGCTGGAAGACCACCCCCTCGGCTTCCAACTGAGCCAGGCGCCGGTCGAGGACCCATTTCTCCAGCTTGAAGTCGGGGATACCGTAGCGCAGCAGCCCGCCGATCCGATCATCGCGCTCGAAGACCGTCACCGCGTGGCCCTTGCGACGCAGTTGCTGCGCGGCGGCAAGGCCCGCCGGCCCCGAGCCGACGATTGCCACGCGCTTGCCGGTCAGGTGGCGGGGGGGCTGAGGCCGCACCAGCCCGTGCTCGAAGCCCCACTCGATGATCCGCAGCTCGACCATGCGGATCGCGACCGGGTCGAAGAAGAGGCCGAGCGAGCAGGAACCTTCGCAGAGCGCCGGACAGAGATGGCCGGTAAACTCGGGGAAATTGTTGTCGCGGTGCAGTTGCGCCAGGGCCTCTTCCCAGTTCCCTTCGGTCACCCGGTCGTTCCACCAGGGAACAAAGTTACCCAACGGACAGGCAATGTGACAGTAGGGGATGCCGCAATCCATGCAGCGCGCGGCCTGGATCTTCACCTCAGCATCGGTCGGCGGCTCATAGACATCGCGATAATCCTGTAACCGCTCGGCCACCGGTCGCCCACGCCACTCCTGGCGCCCGTACTTCAAGAACCCTTCGATTTCACCCATCGGAGACCTGCCTCTCGTTCCCAGAACGGCGCGGTAGCGTTTTCGACGCCCGATAGGGGCAGCGCGGAGGGCGGCGCATGCTCATATCAAACGCCCATGCGGTTGCGCCGCAATCCATTGGTGTGCTGGGGGAGGCCGGGGAAGGCTTCGTCCTCTCAACCTGCCCTTGCGATGGCTGCGCCGCTTCCACACCCTCACCGCATACGTTCGCGCTTGCGATGTTGCCGTGTGGCGGCCCGATGCTGGCTGGCGTCGCCGGGGAGCTGCGTTGCTATCCGTGGGGCCTGACCCGGCCAGGGCGCGGCGCTGCGCCCCGTTGGCGGTATCTGTGCCGGGATGGGAAGAATCTACGCTGTCTGGAGCTAATCTGAGGTACGAGGCTCGCAACCGGGGCTTAGACTCTGTCAACTATGCGGCTTCGCCGCGCGTAAAGAAGATTTTTCTGGGAGGGCGAAGCCCTCCCAGACCCTCCCGCGCGCGGGCTATTGTCATGTTGGAGGGGCTTCGCCCCTACTGCGCGGCGCTGGCCAGAGCCTCCAGGTGCAGATCCTGGATGCGATCGCGGGCTATCTGGGCCACGCGCAGGAGCAACTGGAAGCCGAAGGCCGGGTCGCTCTCGAAACGCTGACGCAGCGCAGCCGCGTCTATGGCCACCACCCGGCTGTCCTCCGCGGCCACGACGTTGGAGGTGGCCTGATACGGGGGTACCAGGGCCGACCAGGCGAAGACCTCGCTGGGTCGCACCACGCTGAGGGTGATCTCGCGGGCCTGCCCCGCGGGCGGCGGCAGCACCGAACGGCTACCCTTCTCAGGCAGGGTCAGGGTGATCTCCACGCTGCCCTCCAGGACCAGGTAGAGGCTGTGCAACTCATCGCCCTCGTTGCAGAAGCGATGGCCCCGGGGCGCCTCCATCTCATCAGCGGCCATGGCGAGGGCCGTTAGCTGATCGGGGGTAAACCCGGCGAAAAACGGATAACGGCGCAGGAGCTCCGGGGATACCATAGGTCCTCCTGTTGTTGTTGCCTGCCCTCCGGGGTGTGGAGATGGGGAGATGATCCAAGTATATACCTCTACACCTTCACACCTCCCCCGGGGACAGCACCTCGGCCAGCACAGCGTCCACCGCGGCGGGGATGGCCGCTGCGACCGGTGGGGTCGGTTCGTCGCCGAAGTCGAGTACGTCGGTGACGGTAATGGCGTAAATGACAATCTCCTCGGGCAAGGGCAGACCCATTTGCTGGCCCAGGTCCAGGGCCACACCCAGGCTGGTATCGTGGGGCGAGACGCTGCGCTCGGTGGGGCTGAGGGCCTGAATGTCGCGCAGGCTCAGCCGGAGCAGATTGCCCGGAGCGCGGTCGGCGCGGCAGAGGGCGTCGATCAGAATGGCGCGGTCGTAGCCGATCAGCATTTCCATCAGGGCGAGGCCGCCAAGCGAGGCCGTTTCGACTACGACGGGGGTCTCGGGGCGCGGCGCCAGGGCGGCGCGCACCTCCTCGGCCACTCGCACGCCAACGCTATCATCGGTCAGAATGGGGTTGCCAAGGCCAAGGACCAGGGTTCGCATAGGCACATCCCTCCCCACCTCACCCGATCCCCTGGCTGAGGCGCTGCACCTCAGCTCCGTGAACGTCGCGGATCACCACCTCCAGGGGCATCTGGCCGGGCAGGGCGTGGGTGGCGCAGCCGAAGCAGGGGTCGTAGGCGCGGAAGCCCATCTCGATACGGTTGAGCAATCCTTCGGTGATGACCGTGCCTTTCTGGATCAGCCCCTGGGCCGCCTTTTTCACCGACATGGCAATGGGGGCATAATTGTTGGTGGTGCCGACGATCAGGTTGACACGGGTAAGAATGCCGCGCTCATCGGTCCAGTAATGATGAGTAAGGGTACCGCGCGGCGCCTCGACCGAACCGACGCCTTCGGTAGGAGTAGCGGTGATGGGCGCGCGCACCTGTGGATCGGTGATCTGGGGATCGGTGGCCAGTTCGAGCATGCGCTCGGCGGCGTAGAGCAACTCGACCAGGCGCGCCCAGTGGGTCGCCAGCCGGAAATGGACGGGTTGGTAGCGCCCGTTGACCCGCGTGCTGCCGAGGGTTTCGTAGAACTTCTCGTAAGCCTCCTGGGCCCGTGGGGTGGCCATGCCGTCGGCAGCGTTGAGCCGCGAGAGGGGCGTGGCGCAGTAAACGCCACTCTCCTTGCCGTCTACCAGGCCCTTCCAGCCGATAGCCTTGAGGTAGGGGAACTTCAGGTAGGTCCAGGTCTCACAGTGCTCGGCAATGTGGCTGGCGTACTCGCGGGGGTGATACTTCACAAACTCCGCGCCTTCGGGGTCAACCACGCGGATCATGCCATCGTAGAAATTGACGCGGTTATTGGCGTCCACCGTTCCCATCGAGTAGGTGCGGTGGGTGAAGGTATCGGAGAGGATCAGTTCGACGTACTGCGGGTTGCCGAGCACGAGGTCCTCGAACAGCTTGAGGCTGAAGAGGGCGAAGTCCACGTTCTGGCGTGCAACCGCTTCGATACCCTCGCGATCGGCGGGCGCGAGGGGCCGGCTCCAACCGCCGGGGAGGGCAGCGACGGGGTGCACGCCACGACCGCCGAGCAGTTTGATGACCTGGTGGTTGCGGATGCGGGCGTCAATGACCTGCTTGCCGATTTCGAGGCCCACCTTGCGCACCACGCCGAGGATGTTGCGTTCGGCAGGAGGCGCATCAGGCCCCATGACGAAGTCGGGGCCGGCCAGGGCGTAGAAGTGGGTGGTGTGGTCGGCCACGTAGAAGGCCGAGTAGAGCAGTTCGCGGAGCTTCTTCGCCGCGGGCGGCGGGTCCACCTTGAACAGGTCGTCGAGGGCCTTGGCCGAGGCCATGTGGTGGGCCTCGGGGCAGACCCCACAGATCCGGTCGGTGATGCGGGGCATCTCCTCGGCGGGGCGGCCCACGCAGAACTGCTCGAACCCGCGCAACTCGGGAACGATAAAGTAGGCGTTGGCCACGTCGCCCTCATCGTTGAGGAAGATCTCGATCCTGCCGTGGCCCTCCAGGCGGGTGACGGGGTCGATCGCGATCCGTTTCATGGGCGCCTCCTTCAAGCAGAGCTATCGGCGACGCGGGCGCGCCGCAGTAACGAGTGGGCCAGACTGAAGCGGTAGAAGGTGCCCGCCGGGTCAACCAGGGTGTCCATCACCGCGGCGATCTCCCGGGCCTGCGCGTGCTCATCGAGGTGCGAGCCGCCCGCGGCCACCACCGAGGCGACTGCCGCGAGCATGCGCGCGCCCTGGTCCTGGCCATCGAGGGGGCCGTAGCAGCCTTCGCAGCGCATCCCCACCTGGGGGCAGAGGGCGCCGCAGCCGCTGCGCGTGGCTGGCCCCATGCACACTAATCCCTGCTCGAGCAGGCAGATCCCCGGATCGGGAACGATCTCGTAGGGACGGTAGAAGCGGGTGATCTGCTTGACGTTCTTGGCCAGCGGGCACTCCTCGCAGAGGGCCACATTGCCCGCGCCGATGATCGTCCCACCCGGGGCCGGGAGGGGCATGCCGTTGAGCACGGCGCGTAACACCGCGGCGATCTGCCGGGCCTCGGGGGGACAACCGGGGATAATGTAGTCCACCGGCACCACCTGGTCGAGCGAGCGCACCGTCTCGTACAGCACCGGGATGCTGATCTCGCCTTCAGGCACCTGGCTGACCGGCTGGGGCAGGTTTCCGCGGGTCTCGTCGGTGGTCAGGCTATCGGTGTAGACGGTGCGCATGGTGGCGGCATTGGTGGTCAGGTTGGCCAGACCGGGGGCGCACCCCTCGTAGGCGCACGAGCCGAAGGCCACCAGGGTTTTCGACTTACGGCGCAGCAGGTGGGCCAGCTCCTCGTTCTCGGAGTTGCGAATGGCCCCGTTGAAGAGACACAGGTCAATAAAGCCATCGGGGTAGCCTTCGACATCCTGGTACTTGAAATCGGCCACGCAGGGCCAGAAGACGACATCGAAGGCGGCGTCCACGTCGAGGATCAACTCGCCGACATTGAGCAGCGATATCTCGCAGCCGCCACACGAGGCGGCCCAGTACATCGCGAAGGTAGGCTTCGCCATTGCTACTCTCCTCTACAAACCGGCCGTGTGGCGCTGGAGCGAGGGCTGCGCCCTCCCACACTCTTCACTTCCGGCAGGAGCGCGGGGAACCCCGGGTTCCCCTCCGTTCATCTCAGCCGTCTATGCGGCTGCGTCGCGCAGCGACAGGATGAAGTTTGGAGGGCTGCGCCCTCCCAAACCCTCCTGACGCGGGGAGCTTGCCACACCGACGGGCAGGGGCGCGGGGAAAGGGGGGTTCCCTCCGTTCACCTCAACCGCCGACCTCCACCTCAAGCGCATGGCGGGCCACGGGCTGCTCGCCGAGCACGCGCTGGCGCCAGCGGAGGGGGCCGAGGGCGCGCAGTTGCTCGGTCATCCGATCGACAGCTTCGGCGAGTTGCTTGCCCTCCGAAGCGGCAGCCCAGACCAGTTGCACCCGTTCCTCCTCCACTCCAAACTGGCGCAGCATCGCCTTGAGCAGGGTAAAGCGCCGCAGGGCCTTGATATTCCCTTCGACGTAGTGGCACTCACCGGGGTGGCAGCCGGCGATCAGCACCCCATCGGCGCCCTCGCGGAGCGCCTTGAGCACGAACTCCGGCTCAACGCGGGCGGTGCACATCACCCGGATCGGGCGCATCGTCGGCGCGTAGTGAACGCGCGCCGTGCCGGCGAGATCGGCAGCCCGGTAGGAGCACCAGTTGCAGAGAAAGCCGACGATGATGGGCTGAAACTCGTTCTCCACGGCAAACCTCCTCTACTGCGGCTCCAGCCAGAGCACCTCGGGCTGGCGCGCGTCCCACAGAATGCCCTCGATCTGGGCCAGCACCTGGTCGCGGGTAAAGTGCGCCCCGCTGATCGCCGCGCTGGGGCAGGCGGCCACGCAGGCGCCGCACCCCTGGCACAGGGCGGTGATTACCTCGGAGACCTTGCGATCCTCGTGGAAGGTAATGGCGTGGTAGGGGCAGAGGTTGTTGCAGATGCGGCAGCCGGAGCAGCTACTGGCATCAATGCTGGCGCGCACCGGCTCCATCTTCATCACGCGCTGGCCGATCATGCCAGCCACCCGCGCCGCCGCCGCCGAACCCTGGGCCACCGACTCGGGAATGGCCTTTGGTCCCTGACAGGCGCCCGCCACCAGAATACCCTCGGTCATCGTCACCACCGGGTCGAGTTTGGCGTGGCGCTCGGTGAACCAGCCGTCGTAGTCGCACCCCAGGCCAAAGAGCGCGGCAACCTGACGCGCATCCTTGCGCGACTCCATACCGGCCATCAGAATGACCATATCCACCGGGATGCGTCGTTGCTTGCCGATCAGCGTATCTTCAACCTGGATGATCAACTGGCCCTCTTCGCCGGGACCACGGGCCGCATCGGTGACCTCGGCCACCCGTCCGCGGATGAAGTGCGTGCCCTCAGCCAGCACGCGATGGTAGAACTCCTCGTAGTGCTTGCCGGAGGCGCGAATATCAATGTAGAAGTTGAACACCTCGGCCTCGGGCACACGTTCGTGGACCAGGTGGGCGAACTTGAGCGCGGCCATGCAGCAGGCCCGCGAGCAGTACTCGTGGTGGTTCTTGTCGCGCGAGCCGACGCAGTGAATAATGCCGACCCGTCTGGGCACGGTCACCCCATCGCGCAGCACCACGCGGCCCGCCGTCGGCCCGGCGGCGTTGACCATGCGCTCGAACTCCATACTGGTAAAGACATTCGCCAGGCGTCCGTAGCCGTACTGAGACACACGGCGGGCGTCGAACTGCTCGTAGCCGGTGGCCAGAATGATGTTCCCGACCTCCAGATCGACGAAGGTGTCCTTCTGATTGAAATCGATCGCATCGGTCGGGCAGACGATCTCGCAGGCCCGGCACTTGCCGCGCTGGAAGAACGTGCAGTGCTCGGTATCAATCACCGGGTACTTCGGCACTGCCTGGGGGAAGTTCCGGTAGACCGCCTTGCGGTAGCCCAGGCCGACCTCGAAGTTCTGGTCAATGATCCGCACCGGGCACTTCTCGACGCATGTGCCGCAGCCGGTGCACAGCTCCTCATTGATGAAGCGCGCCTTTTTACGCACGCGCACGGTGAAGTTGCCCACATAGCCGTGGACGGAGAGCACCTCGCTCCAGGTCAGCAAAGTAATGTTGGGATGGTTGGCCACGTCCACCATTTTAGGGGTGAGGATACAGGCGGCGCAGTCGAGGGTGGGAAAGGTCTTATCGAGCTTGGCCATATGGCCGCCGATGGACGAGTCGCGTTCGACCAGGTAGACGTGGTAGCCGGCATTGGCGAGTTCAAGGGCCGCGGTGAGACCGGCGATCCCTCCGCCGACGACGAGGGTGTTGGGATTAATATCCACGTAGAGCGGTTCCAGCGGTTGCTGGCGCACCGCGCGGTCAACGGCGCCCTTCACCTGCGCCTTGGCCTTCTGGGTTGCCGCCTCGCGGTCATCGGTGGCCCAGGAGCCCATCTCGCGGATATTGGCCATCTCGAAGAGATAGGGGTTCAGGCCGGCGCGCTGGCAGGCGGTGCGGAAGGTCTTCTCGTGCATATGCGGCGAGCAGGCGGCCACCACCACACGGTTGAGGCCGAGTTGCTGAATATCCTGCTCGATCAGCTCCTGCCCCAGGCTCGAACACATGAACTTATAATCGCGTGCCACAATGACGTTGGGTTGCTGGCCGGCCCACTCGGCGACCTCTTCGACCGCCACGGTATTGGCGATGTTATGGCCGCAGTGGCAGACATACACCCCAACGCGCTCGCCGTGCTCCGCTCCTGGCGTCGCGTGGTGAGCGTGCCGGGCGCGATCGGGGGTCTCAGCGTTCATAGACTATTCCTCCTCCGGCATCTGCGGAAGCGGCAGGCTCTGGTCGTTGCGGCGCGGCTTCCGTTTAGGGGCGGCCTCGGCTTCAGCCGGCGGAGCGGCGCCGATCCTGGCCAGGGCCGGGCGGGCATCGATAAACTCCTTGCCGATCCCCACCGCGGCGGGCGGCAGGCCAAAGGCCAGCCCCATCAACTGGGTGAAGAAGAGAATGGGGATGCGGTACTCCGTGCCGAACATACTGTTGACACTCTCCTGGAAGGCATCGAGGTTCAACTGGCACATAGGGCAGAGAGTGACGATCATGTCGGCCTGGTAGTCGGCAGCGTTCTTGAGCAGGCGGCGGATCAACTCCAGGGCCACATCGCGGCTGATCTGGGTCATGTGCCCGCCGCAACAGTGAGCCTTGAGCGGGAAATCCACCACCGTGGCCCCCAGGGTGCGCATGAGTCGGTCGAGCGAGGTGGGGTACTCGGGGTCATCGAAACGCTCCCGGAAGCCGGGGCGCACCACCAGGCAGCCGTAGTAGGGCGCCACGCGCAGCCCGCGCAGGGGCCGGCGCACCGTCGCCGCCACTCGCTCGTAACCCACGTCGTTGACCATCACATCGAGCAGATGGCGCACCCGCAGGCTGCCGGGTTCGTAGCTCAACCCACCGGCGGCCAGCGCGTTGTTGACATCGTTGGTCAGAGCCGGCGACTCGCTCAGATAGTGATCAACCTTGCTCAGGTTCAGAAAACAGGCGCTGCAGGGCGCCACCAACTGGCCCCTGGCAGCGCCATTGGAGCCATTGGTCTGCCGCGCGGCCAGGGCCAGGTTGCGGCTGACCAGGGCGTAGGCCCGCAGCCGGTTGACGGCGATGAACTCGGTCGCCCCGCAGCAGTTCCAATCATCAACTTCGGCAAACTCAACCCCTAGCTGCGCAGCCACCGCCATCAGCGACGTGTGGTACGCGCCAGCATTGCGCTCCAACGAGCAGCCTGGATAGTAGCCGTAGCGCATAGCTCTCCCCCTGTCATCGGGTCGCGGCAATAGCTACCCTTCCCGCCGCCCTGCGGAGCGGCAGTGGGTGGATGATCCTTATCGATACTGGACGTGGCTCGCAGCGTTGCTCTTTAGACACCCGTTCGGCTTCACCGCGCACCACGGGTATGAACAACGATTCGCCCGGGAGGGCCGCGCCCTCCCCAACCCTCCCCCTGGAGGGGTAGCCCTGGGAATGGGCAGGCTGCGCCCTCCCCGGCGCTCTCGCGCACAGGCCAGTTCACGTGAGTTGAGCGGCGGCGTCAATCTCGCGGGCGCGGTCCAGAATGGCTTTCAACTGATCGATCTGCCGGATCGGCCGGGGACTGAGATCGAGACGTTTGCGTTTGAGCAGGCCCATACCGAGCGGCGCCATCTTCAGCGCGTCGAGGGGGCGGTGGCTGAGGTAGTAGCGCGTGATCAGCCCCAGTTCGAAGCTACGCCCGTAGTTCTCCACGTGATCGACAAAGGTCTGCGCGAAACCCGGGGCCCTGGGCGCGCTGGTCTGGGCGCTGTAGCCGGCCTTGATCGCCATGCGTTTGAGGGTGTACATCACATCGGTGATGCGGATCTCCTGAGGACAGCGTTCCATACAGTAGTAGCACGACACGCAGTACCACGGCGTATTGCTGCGGAGCACGGCATCGCGCATCCCGGCGGCAATCATGGCAAAGAGCGCTCGCGGGGTGTGGTCCATGTCCGGTCCTGATGGGCAGGAGCCGCCACATGTGCCACACTGCAGACATGCCTCAAGGCGGGGATCAACCGGGGCTTCGGCAACAACTTCGCGGAAAAAGTCAGAAGTGCGCGACAGGGATGCGGACGTCGCCATGAATGCCTCCTCACTGAGTATGCCCGATTCGCCCTGGAACCGGAGTTCAAGGCAAACGGCGCCATGCGCCTGTCCGCATCACGGGTTCTGGCCCTCATCCGGGCCACAACTGGTGTCTGGACAGGCTCGTAGAGGCCAACTGCGTGTCGCAGCGCAACGATGAGATAATCTCAACGCTTCGGCGGGCGTAGCACCGAAGATTACTATATGACAAGAAAGGATATGGATTGCAAGGAATATATCATGTTCCGATATGAGTACCGGGGATGGCTTGATAACTTAGCGCGACGTTCTATTAACCATGGACGGGCATGCGGCTGCGCCGCGCACTATGAAAAACGTAGAGGCGCAGCAGTGCTGCGCCTCTAGACACAGATCCTCTCGCCAGAGAGGGGCGTGGGGGGCCTGTGGAGGTGTGGAGATGAAGGCAGGGATACGTTGTACGTTTCACACCTCTCCAGCTCTACACCTCCGCAGAGAGAACCCCGGGTTGCCCTCTGTTCCTATCAGACGCGCCCCGGCGGGCCTGGAACTCGGCTGCCTGGTACATGAAGGCTTCGAGGCGGGTGGTGAGGTTGGTGCCGCCCTGAGCATCGAAGGCAATGTCAAGCCAGGGAAGCTGATCGAGATCAACACGCAGCCGCGGCGCAATCGCCGCAGTGATGATCCCCGGCATGCACGAGAAGGGCATGACGTTGATCACCCCGCATACCCCCAGGTGGGCCAGCTCCACCGCTTTCCCTATCGACAGCAGACACTCGTTGCCCAGGTCGGTGGAGTAGTATGGCTCGACATAGCGCATCAGCCGGGGGATAGGGGTCTCGTGGGGATGGTCGAGCAGGTGCGCCACCGGGCGCGCCAGGCGATGTTCGAGCATGCGCTGGTAACGGTCAATGAGGGCCATGCGCGCGCGGGCCAGGGG
>CAKZKA010000242.1 GCA_937120965.1 uncultured Chloroflexota bacterium | reverse complement strand
GCTGGGGGAGGGAACCGGGCGCCTCCCCGCAGGGAGGGGTTCGGTTCGACAGGCTCACCGCAGGTGGGGAAACCCGGTTTCCCCATGTCCCAACCGCTGTTGAGGGCGCCTGGCGCCCCCGCAGGCAGGGGTTCGGTTCGACAGGCTCACCGCAGGTGGGGAAACCCGGTTTCCCCGTATGTTCACCTCAGTGGGCGGTCAAGCCGCGTGGGAAGTTACAGCGAAAACAACTCCTCCACCGGCGCCAGGCGGAGCGAGCCGGTGGGGCAGCGACTGAGGCAGGCGCGATCGGCAAAGCCGTGGCAGAGGTCGCACTTATCGGCGCGCCGGGCAGCCGGGGCCGGCTGAAGGGGGATCAGCGGATGGCGGCGGGCGGGATCGATCAGGTTCCGCAGGAGCGCGCCGAGGGGGCCACGAGCCGGACGCGGGCCGGGCAGCGGGCGCATGCTGATAGCATCGTAGGGACAGGCCGGCACGCATGCCTCGCACCCGGTGCAGCGATCGGTGATCAGGAGCGTACCGTCGGCGATGCGTTCAAAGGCGTCTTCCGGGCAGGCTTCCACGCATTCGGGGCCGGTGCTGCACTGACGGCAGGCATCGAGCACATCGAGGCGCCCGGCAGCGCCGTTATCAGGCCGTTCCAGGAGCACACCGTTCAGGTGCAACCGTTGCTGGCCGTGCCGTTCCAGACAGGCCTCTTCACAGAGGCGGCAGCCAGGCGGGCACAGGTCGGGGGTGCGCACAAACAGGTGTGAGCCACGCAACATACCCCTGGTCACGGCGAGTTGCAACTCGCGGGCGCGGGCGGTATCGCTACGCATCAGCGCGCCGTTGCGCAGACGGCGCTCAACCTCGGCGCGCAGTTGGGCCTCGAGGTCGGGGCGCTGCTCGATCAGGCGATGGAAATCGACGCCGGGGAGCGCCAGCACGTCGGTCGGCGTCAACGCGCGCACATCGGTGTGATGGGGCCGGCTGGTGAGCAAAGCCATTTCCCCGAAGAAATCGCCCTCGCTCAGGGTGGCAATGGTCTGACCGGCCTGTTCAATCGCTACCTGGCCGGTCTCGATGAGGTAGAGCGAGTCGGCGGGGGAACCCTGGCGCAGGATGAGGCTGCCGCGGGCGTAGTGGGCCGGTTGCAGCAACCCCACCAGCGCCAATCGTTCTGTCGGCGACAACTGGCCGAGCAGCGGCACGCGGGCCAGCGTGCACTCCACCAACCGCCGCTGGTAGACCTGGCGCAGGGCCGCGGCGAGCCGGGGGAGAGTGTCGAGCGCGCTGCGCAACTCGCTCAAGGGGAACTGGAGCAACTGGCAGTTGCTCTGGGCCAGGGCGCTCATCTGCCGGAAGTAGTCGCCGAACAGCGGCCCCTCGCCGCAACAATCGCCGCGCCCCAGGATGCCCATGAGCACCTCGCGGCCGTTTTTGTCGCGCAGACGCAACTGCAGGACGCCGGAGAGCACCAGAAAGAAGAAGAGGCTGTGTTTCTGCTGCCCGAGCACAGTGGCGCCGACCGGGTGGACCCGAAAGGTGCACAGATCGAACAGGCGCGCGAGTTCATTGGCCGGCACCCCGCGCAGGCAATCGAGGGCGCCGAGGAGATGCACGGCCTCTTCGCGTCGCTGCTGTTGAGCGGCGACCTGCGCCCGGGCCCGTTCCGACATGCGCATTGTCATCTGCCTGGCTGACATAGCTCCGGCACGCGCTGAACGGGAGGGCGCGACCCTCCCCGAACCCCGCTTCCTCGATATAATGAACCACGGTGCGGCGCATCCGACGCGCGCTGGAGCAGGAGGGCGCGGCCTTTCGCGAACCCTGCTTCCTCAACCAGGCGCGCAACATCCAGTTGCCGGATGAACTGCCAGGCATCTGCATTCATTGTAGCATACAGGGTTGTTGCAAGGTCGGGGGAGCTACGCTCTAAACCTCAGCCGTCTATGCGGCTGCGCCGCACACCACCGCGATGACCATGGGGTGTCTCTGGGAGGGCCGCCCCATCCCCCGCTGGGGGAGGGAACCGGGCGCCTCCTCTCAGGGAGGGGCGTGGTTCGGCAAGCTCACCACAGGTGGGGAAACCCGGTTTCTCCATATCCCAACCGCTGGGCGGACTTTGCAGCAGCCCTGTTGTAGCATATGGCTCGGCGGGCGCGCCGGGGCTACCTGGTATAATACGTATGGTAGCATCAGTGTACCGGCGTGACGCTGCGCCCCGGTCTGGGGGAGGGATTGGGAGGGCGAAGCTCTCCCGGGAACTTCTTTGTTTCATCCCGGCAGAGTGCAGCGAGGGCGCACGGGCCACTAACTGCTGGATCCTGCCATGCTGAGTGCAGCCGCCGCCCTGAGCGCAATCGAAGGGGAAGCATCTCGACCGGGACCCTTCGCTTTGCTCAGGGTGGCATGAAGCTTGCCGGACGCGCCATAAGCACGATTCGCGCCCCATTGCGATAACGACTTTGATACCACCTATCTGCATCACCCACCATGGCACTGCGTACCCTCACGATTGATCTGGAGCGCGGGCATGCGCGCCAGCACCTACCTGCCACCGTCGAGCGCGATTACCTGGGGGGCCGTGGCGCGATCGCCTGGCTGCTGTGGAACCATCTCCCCCCCGATACGCCGCCGCTGGCGCCCGAGAATCTGCTGATTTTCGCTGCCGGGCCGCTGGCCGGCCTCGACGCCTTTGCCACCGGCGGCTTCGTTGTGGGCGCCCGTTCACCGCTCACCGGCTCCATCGGGTACGGCTGGGCGGCAGGCCACTGGGGCGCCGCGCTGCGCCGCGCCGGTTGCGATGTGCTGGTGGTGCGCGGGCAGGCTCCCGAGTGGGTTTACCTGTACATTGATGGCGCCAGCGTGCGCCTGCGCTCCGCGGCCCAGTTGATGGGGCTTGATACCGTGGCGACCGAGGCGGCGCTACGCGCCACGCTCGGCGATGATGTGCGGGTGATCTGCCTCGGTCCCGCAGGTGAGAACGGGGTAGCCTACAGCAGCATCGTTGCCGAGGGGCGGTATATGGCCGAACCGGCCGGCGCCGCGATGGTGATGGCGCAGAAGCGCCTCAAGGCGATTGTGGTCCGTCCGGGGGTTGCGCCGCTTCCGGCCCAGGATGAGCAGCGCCTGGCCGCCGCGCTGGAGATCATTCGCCGGCGCGTGGAGCAGAGTTCGCTTGCGGCGGGCATTCGCGCCGCGGGCGATCTGCACCTGCTGGATCGGGCCAG
>CAKZKA010000241.1 GCA_937120965.1 uncultured Chloroflexota bacterium | reverse complement strand
GCCCTCCCAAGAATAATTATTTTCATTCCGGCGTTGTGCGCCATGCGCATGACCGTCTGAGGTGAAAATACGGGGAAACCGGGTTTCCCCATCCCCCTGCCTGTGGGGCGCCAGCCGCTCCCAACAGCGGTTGGGAAATGGGGAAACCGGGTTTCCCCATCCCCCTGCCTGTGGGGAGGGTTTGGGTGTGGAGGCGCGGCGGCGCCGCACTTCTACGCCCTCCCAAGAAAAACCCATGTTCATCTTGTCGTTGTGCGGCGCAGCCGCATAGATGGCTGAGGTGAACATAGGGGAAACCAGGTTTCCCCATACCCCTTCCCTGAGGGGAGAGTTTGGGCGGGCTGCGCCCGCCCGGGTCCCTGCACAGGGGCAGAGGGAAACCAGATTGCCCCGTATCCCCACCTGATTATCATCGAAAACCAGGACCGTGGTACTACTACTTTCGGGTTACTCCGCACTAAACCCGGAGGGTAGACGCGGAAATACCTGCAAAGCGTTAGCGGACTTGCTCCTAGCGAGGTATGGACGGCGCTGCGCCAGCGCCGCTATGATGGCGGCGTAGAAGGCAGCCATACGTCACAAAAAAGGAAAGGACAGGTATGTTCCGCAAGTTTGTCGCACTGCCCCTTGTCTGCGCGCTCGTCTTTGCGCTTGGCCTGGCCCTGATGCCAACGAAGCAGGCCGCCGCCCAGCAGGGCATAAGCTGGACGACTGGCTTCCGCGTGCAGAACCTCGGCTCAGCCGCTGCCAGCGTTAATGTGCAACTGTACAACCCGGATGGCAGTAGCGCCGGGACGATCAACGACAGCATCAACCCCAACGATGGCAAGACCTACTTCCCGGTACCCAACGTGAGCGCTGGCTTCCAGGGTTCCGCGGTGATCAGCGCCGATCAGCAGATCGCTGCTATCCTCAACATCAGCGGCAACAACTTCGCCTACAATGAGTCGGCCCTGGGCATCTCGCAGCCCTCAAACACAGTACGGCTGCCGCTGATTATGCGCAACAACAGCGGTTTCAGCACCTGGTTCGCGGTTCAGAATGCTGGAACTGGGGCGGCAAGCGTGCAGGTGGCCTTCTCGCCGAACCCTGGCGCAGGCAACAGCTTCACCACACCCGCCCAGAACATCCCCCCCGGCGCCTCTGTCATTTTCGATCAATCAACCCAGGCTGAGCTGGGCAACCTGTTTGTGGGTTCGGCGATTGTAACCGGCAACCAGCCCCTCGCCGTGGTGGTCAACCAGACCGGCACGGGCAGCCTGCGGCAGTTGCTGGCCTACAGCGGCTTCGCTAGCGGTTCGAACAATGTGATCCTGCCCCTCGTCCAGCAGGCAAACGCTGGTTTCAACACCGGCATCTCGGTGCAGAACTCGGGCACCACTCCTGCGACCGTGACCGTCACCTACGGCCCGAACCTGGTGGCGGGCGGGTCGCCTCTGGCGAATGATACGGCTACGCTGGAGCCCGGGCGCAGCACCGTCTTCCTCAAGAGCGGCGCCGCTCGCTACGTTGGCTCGGCCACGGTGACGACCGGCGCGGGCCAGGAAGTCGTGGTGGTGGTCAACCAGTTCTCGTCGCGCTCGGGCACGGCCTACGAGGGTATCAACAACGCTTCGGCCACTGGCCGGGTCAGCCTCCCGCTACTGATGTCTCGCAACGGCGGCTTCGATACCGGCGTCCAGTGCCGCCACCTCGGCGCCGCCACGGTTAACGTCACCCTCACCTACACACCGAATACGGTGGCTGGCAGCACCTTCAACCCGCCGCCGGTGACGCAGAGTGTTCCTGCTGGCACACCCTTCAACGTGCAACAGGGCACGTTCTCCGAGCGCTACGTCGGCAGTGGTATCGTGACCACCAGCCCTGACACGCCGATCGTGTGCATCGTCAACCAGCTCAACAACGCTGCCTCCGATGACCGCTTCCTGACGTACAATGGCGTTAACTACTAAAATGTAGCTGACGGGGAAACCTGATTTCCCCCGGTCCTTGCTCGATGGAAGGTGTGAAGGGACCCGGTGTTCCTTCACACCTTACCTTTGTAACAGCGTAAACTATGCACACGAAACCATACTGGTTACTCGGTGCGCTACTGGCGCTGCTCGCGATCCTTGGAGGGTGCGGCGGTCCGTCCGCAACTCAACCAACAGCCGAGCCGCCAGGCGCCACCCCCGTCCCTGCAACAGGCACCCCCTTGCCAGGTGGAGGAACCCCCGAACCGGCCGGAACTCCTGGCGCTCAGGAAGCCTACCCCTACCCTTCGTCTGAGTATGTACCCTATCCCGCGCCAGCGGGAAACCCGACCGCAACGGTCGCCTCTGCCCCGCCACCCACGCCAGCGCCAATCCCCACGCCGTCGAGCAGTGCGGGTGTGGTGCATGGCAGGTTGTACAACGCTCAGACTGACGAACCGATTGTCGAGGGCGTGATCATCTATCTATCCCCGGTGCAGGCTACCGACAATCCCGATATGAGCGCGGTGGCCCTCGATCCTCTACGGGATCGGAGCACTGTGCCGGATGCCGAAGGCGGCTTTTTCTTCGCTGATGTGCCGCCCGGCCGCTACGGGGTGGTGGTGCAAGCGCCTACCAGCCAGTACCTGACCCGGTTTGGGAGCGATACCGAGAAAGACGTGGTTATCACGGTTGAGGCGGGACAAACCGTGAATCTGGAGAAGATTGTGTCGGGGTATCCGTAGCCCGCCACGGATGACCCGCGGTAGCCCTCGGGGGCCCGCGCGACGATGTCG
>CAKZKA010000240.1 GCA_937120965.1 uncultured Chloroflexota bacterium | reverse complement strand
ACGGGGAAACCGGGTTTCCCCATCCCCCTGCCTGTGGGGGCGGCAAGCCCTCCCCACCGGGAGGGTTTGGGAGGGCTTCGCCCTCCCAAGAATAATTATTTTCATTCCGGCGTTGTGCGGCGCAGCCGCATGGATGTCTGTGGGGGCGCCAGCCGCTCCCAACAGCGGTTGGGAAATGGGGAAACCGGGTTTCCCCGCCTGCGGTGAGCCTGTCGAACCGCACCCCCGCCCACGGGGCGGCAAGCCCTCCCCACCGGGAGGATTTGGGAGGGCTACGCCCTCCCACTGATAAGGTTTAAGGGCGGACAGAACATCCGAGCCATGGTATAAACCCTATGACCCACCGGCGCAAAGGTTTCTGGGCCGCTCTGGACGAACGCAGCGGCGCGTCCGATGCTCCCGGCCCGTTGTATCGTCACCTGAGACGGCAGTTGGCGCAGAGCGCACCGGCGGAGCCATCCACCCCGGGTATCTGGACGGGGTTGCGGGCACGCGCCGACCGGCGCTACTACCGTCCCCGACCGGTCACGGGCGTGACCGAGGAGCACCTGGTCGAGGACGGCGAGAGCGTCGTCGCGCTACGCAGCCCTGCGGGCGGTTACGTGCGCCTCACCAGTGCTGAGCACACCCTCTGGACCGCCATGGACGGCGAGCGCACGGTCGAGCAACTGGCGCTACTAGGCTTCACGCGCTTCGGGCGGCTGCTGCCGGTGCTGGATCTGGTCGAGGGTCTGCGCCGCGGGGGCTTCCTCACCGACCCGCCGGCTGACCTCTACCGCGGCCTGCGGCAGCGCCTGGAACGGCGCAGCATCGAAGGCTGGGGACGTCGCATCGCGGGGGCGCTGCGGGCCTACCCTATCCCCATCAGCGGGATTGACGCGCTGGCAGGCGCGCTCTACCGCAGCGGCGGCTGGCTCTTCTTTACGCGACCCGTTATCATCGCGCTGGCCCTGTTCATCCTGGCCGGGTGCGGCGCCTTCGCCCGGCTGGCCGACAGCGGGCGCTACACCGTGATCGACGTTGCCAACCCCGGGTTGAGCTTGCTGGGCCTGTGGGCGGCGCTGCTGGTTTCGTTCGTGCTGCACGAACTGGCCCACGCCCTGGCCGTAAAGCACTTCGGTCGGCGCGTGCCCCGCGGCGGGGTGATGATCTACTACGGCATGCCTGCGGCCTTTGTGGACACGAGCGACATGTGGCTGGCCGGGCGCCGCGCGCGCATCATCGTCTCACTGGCAGGGCCGCTCTGTGACCTGCTGGTAGGCTCGACAGCAGCCCTGGCGGCGGCGCTGGCCCCGCCGGGCGCTCCGGGCGCAGCGGCCTACACCCTGGCAGTGGCGGCCTACCTGGCGGCGTTGTGCAACCTCAACCCGCTCCTGGAGCTGGACGGCTACCACATTCTCAGTGACTGGCTGGGGAAGCCCAACCTGCGTCGCGAGGCCCTGGGGTTCATCCGTGGCCCCCTGTGGCAGAAACTGCGCGCCGGCGCGCCACTGGCGCCGGCGGAGCGGGTCTACACCCTCTACGGCTCCTTCGCCGCGGCCTACACCGCACTGGCGGTCGTTCTGGCCCTGGCCTTCTGGCAGGCCCACCTGGGGCGCATCCTCGGCGCGCTGTGGGCGGGCGGGCCGCTGAGCCGGGGCGTGGCAGTTCTCATTGTCGTCGGTGCGGTGGCGCCCCTGGGCCTGGGCCTGCTGCTGGCCGTGTGGTGGCTGATTCACGCCGCGGCTGCCTGGCTGGCCCGGCGGGGCTACGGGCGCAGCCCGGCCATCGTCGCCGCCACCCTGACCCTCCTCGTCCTGGCCCTGGCCGCGCTGCCCATTCGCTTCGGGCGCTCCGTCGAGACGGCGCTGATCGCCCCGCTGCTCTGGTGCGTGGCCCTGGCGGCGCAGATCACCCTCCACGCCGATTACCGCCGCGCCACCCTCGCCCGCGCTCTCGACGCCTTCCTGCTGGTCACAGCCCTGGAAATCTTCGCCCTGAGCGGCGGGTTCCTCTTCCCCGACCGGGCCTTGCTCTGGTCGTTGCTCCAGAACGCCGGCTTTGCCCTGCTCTTTTTCGCCGGCTTTATTGCCCTGCTCGATGTGGACCTGCGCCTGACCTCGCCCCTGGAACTGGCGAGCAGCGCCCTGTTGCTGGCGCTGGCCTTCCTCAGCGGCGGCCTCACTATTGGGCTGGTGCAAGCGGCGCGCCCCGGCGATCCCTTTGCCCTCCAGGTGATCATCGCCACCCCGGTCTACGGCGGCGCGGCGGCGCTGGCACTCCTGCTACCCTTCATCGCCGGTATGCGCACCTCGTGGCTGCTGTGGAGCTGGCTGCTACTCTGGCTGGGCATTGCCGCGCAAACGGCGGCCTATGTCCTGGACCTCGACCCACGGCTGCGGGCCGCTCCGCTGGGGCTGAGCGCCACCATTCTGGCCGCAGGCCTCTGGACGGCGGCCTGGTGCTCGCACGTGGTCGCCCTGCGGCAGATCGGCCCGCAGGAGCGGGCCTGGCCGCTCGACCCGGACGGCAGCGAGGGCGAACGGCTACAACGGGCCTTTCGCCACACCTACGCCGGCCTCTATCTGATGTTCCGCGCCTACCACGGCGACCGGCGCGCCCGTACTCTCGACGACCGCCTCGACATCGTGGCGGCTACCGCTAACTGGGACGTGACCCTCGACCGCGACGAGGCCCGCATCGGAGCGACCCTCGCCGCCGCGCCCCTCGACACGCAGGGAGCGCGCTATGCCGAGGTCCTGCGTTACACCGTGGCAGCAATCGAGCAACTCGCCGGTCTCACCTTCGCCCGACGGGCCATCCAGGCGGCCTACGACGCCCTGCCGTGGCCCGAGCGCGAGGTGGCCGACCGGCGCTGCTTTCCGCACACGCCCTGGGCGCGGCAGCTTTCGCGCGCCTTTGGCGACGCTCGCGCCGCCCGTCTGCGCCTCTTGCGCGAAGTGGAACGCTTCGCCGCCTGCGACGACGCTGACCTGCACGCCCTCGCCGACGCGCTGCAACGGCGCCACGTCCGCGCCGGCACGCGCCTCCCGGTCGGCGGGCAGTTCCCGGCAGGCCAGTGGATCATCGAGGCAGGCGAAGTGGCGGTGCGCGAACAGGGCCGCGTGGTGGCCGAGCTGCACCGTGGCGCGACCTTTGGCGACGATGACGAGGATCAAGCCGCATCCCGCGAGTATCGCGCCAGTGTGGATAGCGCGCTCCTCTTCGTGAGCAACGCCGACTTGCAGCGAATTGTTCCGCGCGCCGGTTCCGGCCAGAACCCCACGCCAGTCGTGCGGGCCCTGGAGCGAACGCCATTCTTCCAGGCCCTATCGCGGGCCACGCTGCGCCGGCTCGCCACGCAGGCTGAGCTGCTGCGCGTCCCCCCGCGCACCCTGATCGTCCGTCAGGGGGAGGCGCAGGAGCACCTCTTCGTGATCGTGTCCGGCCAGGTCACCGTGGTTCGCCGCGACGACGGCGCCGCGCCGCGCGCCGTGGCGTGCCTGGGGCCTACCGAACTCTTCGGCGACGTGGAACGGCTGCGCGGCGGCCCGGCCCCGACCAGCGTGGTCGCCACAGGTCCCGTGGAACTGGTAGCGTTGCCCCTTCCGGCTATCGCGGCGCTCCTCGGCGCCAGCGGAAACTCCCGGCAACCGTGAGCGCCGGTTCAGGGGTCGGTGCAACTACGCCCTCTCACGCCCTCTCCACAGGCAGGGGTGCGGTTCGACAGGCTCACCGCAGGTGGGGAAACCCGGTTTCCCCATGTGTTATATGTTATACCAATTACCGTTGATGATGCCGCATTGCTTGAAGCGGTTTCAGGCGTTGTGCTGCCCGGCGTGGCAATCCAAAATCCAAAATCTAAAATCTAAAATGGTAGTAGAAGCCGCTCACGGCTGCACAAAAAGCTGAAACACCCCATCGCGGGCGCCGCGGGCGCTCACGCGGTAGCGAATACGCCCCGCCTCGTCGGCCCGCACGATCCCCGAGCGCGTCACCTGGGCGCCAGGACGCGAGGCCGTCACGAAGGCAACCGCGCCGTCCGGCTGCAACAGGCTCACCTCCAGATCACCCGAGCGCACCTCGACCATCACGATGACCTGCGCCGCCACTCCCGGGCGCGCCAGCGCCACCGCGCGCTCCGCGCTGCCCTCAGCCCCGACGAAGCTGGTACTCACGTTGCCGCCATCCGGCCCGACATCGATCGTCGTCGTCTCGCCGCTGATCTGCAAACAACCGACGAGCAGGAAGGTACTGAGGAGCAGGAGGAGTCGTTTCATATCAGGCCCCATTCGCGGGGCGCACAACGCCGCGATGAACATGGGGTATCTTTGGGAGGGCTGCGCCCTCCCAAACCCTCCCCTCAGGGAAGGACATGGAGAAACCGGGTTTCCCCACCTGCGGTGAGCCTGTCGAACCGCACCCCTGCGCGGGAGGCATGGGAGGGCGCAGGACGGCGCGAGACAGTACCATGCCGCACTTCCCCCGGAAAGCCGGGGGCATGCCATCAGCCATAGGACTCGGGCCGATAGTCGGGCTTGTAGGTCTCTTCCTCAGGCACTGCCTCCACCCGCAGCGGTCGTCGCCCGACCACGCGCAGGCTGGTGCCACAGTGGGCATTAGCGCAGACCACCAGCATCCCCTCGGTCACATAGTCCATAATCGCCAGCTTCTGCTTGCAGGTCGGGCACTTCACGAACTCAACGGCCATAGGTAGTTCTTGCTACGCGGCTCATGCGGCTGCGCCGCACAACGACACGATGAAAACAGGTGTAGATTTGGGAGGGCTGCGCCCTCCCAAACCCTCCCCGCAGGGAGGAGGTTGGGGAAACCCGGTTTCCCCATATGTTCAGGTTAGCTCCTACTCTCAGCAAAGAGCGCATCAACAAACGCCTGCGCGTCAAACAAGGCCAGATCGTCGAGCTTCTCGCCCGTGCCCAGGTAACGGATGGGCCGCTCGATATCCTGGGCGATGGCGAACGCGATCCCCCCCTTGGCCGTCCCGTCCATCTTTGTCACCGCCACATCGGTGACACCGGCCGACTTGAGAAAGGCCTTGGCCTGCAACACGCCATTCTGGCCGGTCGTGGCATCAATCACCAGAATGACCTCGTGGGGCGCGCCGGGCAACTTGCGGGCAATAATGTTGCGGATCTTCTCCAGTTCCTGCATGAGATTGTACTTGGCCTGGAGGCGCCCGGCCGTATCAACGATCAGTACATCCACGTCCTGTTCCAGAGCAGCATCAATCGCCTTGTAGACCACCGCCGCCGCATCGGCGCCCTGACCGAGGCTCACACAGGGCACCCCGGCGCGCTCGGCCCACGTCTCGAGTTGCTCGGTGGCAGCAGCGCGGAAGGTATCACCCGCCGCCAGCAGCACACGCTTGCCGAAGCGGTTCTTATAGCGATGGGCCAGCTTGGCGATCAGGGTCGTTTTACCGGCGCCGTTCACCCCCACCACCAGCACCACATAGGGCTTCGGGGTCGTGGCCGGCGCCGGCTTGACCTGCTCCTGGAACACGCGCACCATTTCCGCCTTGAGCATATCGCGGGCCTCGCGGGCGCGCTTGGTGCCAAAGCGGTTCACCCGGTCGATTGTCCGGTTGACCAGGTACTGCGTCGTCTCCAGGCCCACATCGCCCTGGATCAGCGCCTCTTCCAGCTCGTCCCACAGCTCGTCGGTGATGGGATCATCACCCTGAAACATCTGCGCGATGCGCCCGAAGATGCCCTGGCGCGACTTCTCCAGGCTCTGGACGACCTGCTCTTCCTCGCGCTGGGCCTCTTCTTCCGTGCGCGGCGCATCCTGACCACGCCCGAATAGTCGTTTGAACATGTGTTCAGAGATATCCTTTCACAAGCGTTTGTTTACCAATCGGCTCAAGAGAAGGTGAGGCAACCAGGCAGCCTCTCGCTCCCTGCGGCTGCGCCGCACCCTGTCGCGATGAACAAGGGGCGCGTGAGGGCGCAGCCCTCCCAAACCCTCTCCTCAGGGAGGGGGAATGGGGAAACCCGGTTTCCCCACGTCCCAACCGCTGTTGGGAGCGGCTGGCGCCCCCACAGGCAGGGGTGCGGTTCGACAGGCTCACCGCAGGTGGGGCAACCCGGTTTCCCCGTATGTTCACCTCAGGCCCATCCCAGATCATCAACACGCCCGGGCGCGCTTCGGGGCCGCTCTTCGCCCTCTTCGGCGCCTTCACCCTCAAGCTCCTCCTCGAGCATCTGATCCACCATTTCGTCCCAATCCTCGCCGGCATCCTCGCCCAGCTCCTTGCCCAGGCGTTTGGCCCAGCGGGCGATCGAGCGCGGATCGCTCTCATCAAGCCCGGCGAGATTAGCAGGATCGGCCAGGGCCTCGATCCGGTCATCCTCCGACTTGAGGGTGGCAAAGCGCGAGACCGCCCGACGCACCTCGGCACTGCCGCAGCGCGGGCAGGCCAGACCCGGCGGATCGGCGAAGCCGCGCACGAGTTTCTGGAACTTGCCGTTGCACTCCGGGCAGAGATATTCGTAGATCGGCATAGACGCTTCAAACCTCCTTGATGATCTCCTCCACCAGCGCAGGCGGCGCCACCGGCGCGTCGTCAAGCGTAAAGGCGGCGATCAGCCCGGGCAACACTTCCTCCGCATCGGCGGCGCTGGCGGCGTGAACGGTCAACAGCGGCGCGCCCGCCGTCACAGCATCGCCGATCCTCGCGTGCAACACCAGACCCACCGCCGGGTCAATCGGCTCGTCCTTGCACGAGCGCCCGCCACCGAGGGTTCGCACGGCCAGGCCCAGCGCCACGCCGTCAATCGCCGTCACATAGCCGCTGCGCGGCGCCAGCGCCTCACGGCGCACCGGGGCGGAAGGCAGCCGTTCGGGGGCATCAACGGAGCCCACATCGCCGCCCTGGGCCGCCACCATCTGGCGGAACCTGGCCCACGCCGCGCCACTCGCCAGCGCCTCGCTCAGCAACGCCCGCGCCGCCGCTTCATCCTCGCGCAGACCGGCCAGTTGCACCAGTTGCGCGCCGAGGACCAGGCTGAGTTCCACCAGGTCCGCCGGGCCGTGACCGTGCAGCGCGGCGATGGCCTCGCGCACCTCCAGGGCGTTGCCGATATGGTAGCCGAGGGGCTGTTGCATCGAGCTGATCACCGCCGCCACACGGCGACCAGCGTGGCGGCCAATCGCCACCATGCGCCGGGCCAGCTCCCGGGCCTCCTCGAGGGTGCGCATAAAGGCGCCACGCCCGTATTTTACGTCAAGAACAAGACAATCCGCCCCGGCGGCGAGTTTCTTGCTCATCACACTGGCGGCAATGAGCGGAATCGACTCGACCGTGGCGGTTACATCACGCAGCGCGTAGAACTTCTTATCAGCCGGGGCCAGATCCTCGCCCTGCGCGGCCACCACCAGGCCCACCTCGCGCACCAGGCGACGAAACTCCGCGGCGTCCAGCGAGGTGCGCAATCCTGGAATACTCTCCAGTTTATCCACCGTGCCGCCGGTGAACCCGAGGGCGCGACCGCTCATTTTGGCCACCGGCAACCCCACCGCGGCCACCAGCGGGGCCACCACCAGCGTCGTCTTGTCACCGATCCCCCCGGTAGAGTGCTTATCCACCGTGATCGGCGCCAGGTCGTGCAGGTCGAGCATCCTGCCGCTGCGGGCCATGGCCATGGTCAGATCGGCAGTCTCGCGTTCGTCCATGCCCCGCAACACCACCGCCATCGCCCAGGCGCTCATTTGATAGTCGGGGATAGCCCCGGCGACGTACTGCTCGATCAGCCAGGCAATCTCCGCGCTGCTGAGCGCGTACCCATCGCGCTTTTTGGCGATCAACTCTACCGCGCGCATAGGCGGCTCACTTCACGGCCCTGAGGGGGAAGGTTCGGGCGGGCGGAGCTTTCCCGGCAACCCTCTCTGGCTACGAGGATGACTTGAGCGCCTTGAGCGCTCGAGGCAGTTCCATCAACAGATCGCCGGCCAGCGCGCCAGCGTCGCCCAGTTCCTCGCGCACCCGCGCCGCCGCCGCGCCGTGCAGATAGACCCCCAGCGCCGCTGCGTCGAAGAGCGCCAGACCCTGAGCCAGCAAACCGGCAATCGCCCCGGCCAGCACATCGCCGGCGCCGGCAGTGGCCAGCGCCGGGTTCGGCTGACTATAAACCAGACTGCGGCCATCAGGCGCAGCAATCACCGTCGTCGCGCCTTTCAGCACCACCACCTGACCCCAGCGCGCGGCTGCCTCCGTCGCCACCTCCAGCGGATCACCCGGCAGCGTTTCCACCTTCAGCAAGCGCCGCATCTCGCCCGGGTGCGGGGTCAACACGAAACGCTCGCGGGGCAGGCGCTCGTGCCACCCTTCAACGGTGGCCAGCGTGTTCAGCCCATCGGCATCGAGCACCGTGGGCGGCAGGTGCTCCAACTTCGTCGCCACCGCCTGCTCATCGGCGACCACGCCGGCCAGAAAGCCAACCCGCGCCTTTGGCCGGGGGCGTTCCAGGCCGAAGAGGCGCTGCACAAACTCGCGGGTGCACCCGGCTGCGCCGAGGCCAGGACCCAGCAGCAGCGCCGTGTAGCCCCCCAGATGCTCCTCAAGCTCCTCCACCGCATTCGGGCCAATCGCTCCCCACTCGCCCTCCGCCAGCGGCAGCAACGTCACCTCCAGCGGTCGCCCACCCGCCAGCAGCACCGTGCGCCCGGCAGCCAGCGTCACCAGCCCCGCGCCCACCCGCGCTGCCCCGGCGCAGGCCAGCGACGCCGCGCCGGGGTAGTTGAGCGACCCGGCCACCACCAGCACCCTGCCAAAGCTGCCCTTGTGAGCATCGGCGGGACGGGCGGGCGCCAGGCGCCGCGCCTCTTCTGCCGTCAGCATCGCGCTCATGATCCCCTCCAGGGCCTGCGCCGGAATGCCGATTTCTGCCAGGACCAGCCGGCCCACACAGGCCCGCCCCGGGAACAGCAGCAGACCACGTTTGGGCAACCCGGTTGCCACCGTCACATCGGCGCGGATCGCCGTGCTGCCCACCGCCCCCGTGTCCGAGTTGACCCCCGTCGGCAAATCAATCGCCAGGACCCGCAGATCGAGCGGGCGCGCGGCGCGTACCGCATTGACCGTCTCGACAATCGCGGCCAGCTCCCCCTCCAGGGGCCGGCTGATGCCCATCCCCAGCAGCGCATCCACCACCAGGTCAGCCTGATGTGTCAGGTCACGCAGGGTCTCCTGGCATGGATCGTCCGCGGCCAACACCTCGCGGATATGGCGCGCGCGACAACGCTGCCAGTTCGCATCGCCCTCCGGACCGCGGCAGCGCCAGAGGTACAGCGTCACCAGCGCGCCGGCATCGTGGAGATGGCGCGCAACAACCAGTCCATCGCCGCCATTGTTACCGGGGCCGACGAGGATCAGCACGTGTCGGCCCGCGACCGGACCGAGCAGGCCCAGGGCCTCCTGGGCCACACCCCACCCGGCCTGCTCCATCAAGCCATCCCAGGTCGCCCCGGCATCCACGGCGGCCTGCTCCAGAGCGCGCATCTGGGCAGTGGTTACCAGGCGCATGTTTCACCCCGCTTAATCTCTCCGGGTATTCTACCATGCGCATGCACAGCGGTCGCCTGTGCCCGGGGGTATGACAGGACACCGCAATGACCGGCCAGGGGGCCACATAGCGACCACCCCTTCCCCCTCCCCTGCTTTAAGGGCGGACAGAACATGCGAGCCAACGTGGCTTCCACCGCATACCGCCCGTTGGCGCTCATACGTTCTGTCCGCCCCTGAACCCGACCAGAGGAGGGGGTCAGAATCTGGCATTGCGGTACCTCAGCGGAGCCGGCGCATCGCAACGCCAACCACATACCCCCCTCTTCCTTGGCAGGCTATACATTATACCAATTACCGTTGATGATGCCGCATTGCCTGAAAGCCGATCACACTGGCGATGGCGTGGTCATACGTATGCGAGAGACTCAGCGCGAGGGAGCCAAGCCCCACCCGCGCCGCCGCTGCCGCCGCCGTGCCGGAGAGGCGCAGCTCAGGGCGCCCATTCGGCCCGCGGATCACTTCGATCTCACGAAACCGCAGGCTCGTTGCGCCGCCGCCCAGACCACGCAGGCCCGCGCCGAGAGCCTTGGCCGTGGCTTCTTTGGCCGCCCAGCGCGCCGCCAGCGACTCATAGCGCGGCGCTGGTCCCCCCACCCCACAGTCAGCCAGTTCTGTTGGCGTGAAAACACGCTCGAGAAAACGTGTCCCCCAGCGTTCGGCAGCGCGCCGGATGCGCGCCACTTCGATAATGTCAACGCCGTGACAGATCATAGCTCCTTCCGCGAGCAACGAAGCGTAGCGCGAGGGTCCGCCATAGCCGCGCCTTCCCGGCGACCCTCTTCCCGTGTTCCTCCCGCCGGTGTGCGGCGCAGCCGCATGGACGGCTGAGGTGAACATACGGGGAAACCGGGTTTCCCCACCTGCGGTGAGCCTGTCGAACCGCACCCCTGCCTGTGGGGCGCCGGCCGCTCCCAACGGCGGTTGAGGAATGGGGAAACCGGGTTTCCCCACCTGCGGTGAGCCTGTCGAACCGCACCCCTGCCTGTGGGGCGCCGGCCGCTCCCAAC
>CAKZKA010000239.1 GCA_937120965.1 uncultured Chloroflexota bacterium | reverse complement strand
ATCGGCCACACCCAGACTAACTGTTTTGGGTACGGGTATGCCCGCTCAGGGAGAGGGGGGATGGGGGGTGAGGACCTCTCCCCCGGCGCACCGTCACGCCAGGCGCTCGAAGACACCCGCAGCTCCCATACCCCCGCCGATGCACATCGTCACCAGCCCGTAGCGCGCATTGCGCTGCTCCAGTTCATCGAGGATCTGCACCGTAAGCTTGGCGCCCGTGCAGCCCAGGGGATGGCCCAGAGCAATTGCGCCGCCGTTGACATTGACCTTCTCCAGATCCATACCCAGTTCGCGGATCACTGCCAGGGCCTGGACCGCGAAGGCCTCGTTCAGCTCGATCAGGTCAATGTCGCTAAGATTAAGCCCGGCCAGCTTCAGCGCCTTCGGCACGGCCACCACCGGGCCGATGCCCATCACCTCGGGGGCCACCCCGCCCACAGCAAAGCTCAGGAAACGCGCGCGCGGCTTGAGGCCGAGCGCCTCGGCCTTCTCGCGGCTCATCACCACCACCGCCGCCGCCCCATCACTCGTCTGCGAACTGTTGCCCGCCGTCACCGTACCCGTAGCGGCAAAGACCGGCTTGAGCTTCGCCAGAGCCTCCGGCGACGTATCGGCTCGCGGGCCTTCGTCAGCATCGAAGCTGAAGCGCTTCGTCACTCGCTTACCCGCCGCATCAAGCTCCACCAGCTCCACCTCGACCGGCACGATCCCCGGCGCGAAGCGACCCTCGCGCTGGGCGCTCAGGGCCTTCTGGTGCGAACGCAGGGCGAAGGCGTCCTGGTCCTCGCGGCTGATCTTATAAGCCCTGGCCACATTCTCGGCGGTGAGACCCATGCCCAGATAGACCGCCGGATCGTGGACGGCCAGGTAGGGGTTGGGCGAAAACTTATTGCCGCCCATCGGCACCATGCTCATACTCTCGGCACCGCCGGCGACGATGACATCAGCCTGGCCCATCATAATCTGCTGGGCTGCCGTGGCGATCGTCTGTAGCCCTGAGGCGCAGAAGCGATTGATGGTCACGCCGCAGACCGTATCGGGCAGGCCGGCGCGCTGGGCAGCGATGCGCGCCAGGTTCATGCCCTGCTCGCCCTCGGGCATCGCGCAGCCCATGATCACATCCTCGACCTCACGCGGGTCAAGCCCCGGCGCCCGCTCGATTGCCGCTTTGACCACCAGCGCCGCCAGTTCGTCGGGACGCACAGTGCGCAGCGTTCCCCGCGGGGCCTTGCCCACAGCGGTGCGCGCCGCGCTTACGATGACTGCTTCTCGCATAGGTGTATTTCTCCTCAAGAAAAACGATCTTGACCGCCTCACCCCCCTCCCAACCTCCCCCCGCTGGGGGGAGGCGTTGAGCGGGATGTGGTGTGTGCCGCATGCCACGATGGCCGGACCTCCCAACCTCCCCCCGCTGGGGGGAGGCGTTGGGCGGGATGTGGCGTGTGCCGCATGCCACGATGGCCGGACCTCCCAACCTCCCCGCTGGGGGGAGGAGTTGGGCGCCCTCCCCCAGCGGGGGAGGGCTGGGGAGGGGGAACAGCAGCTCATGTGAATGGTATTGCCACTAGTTCCGCAGCGGCTTGCCGGTCTCCAGCATATGGCGGGCGCGGGCCATCGTGCGTTCGTCCTTAAGCAGCGCCAGGATCGCCTCGAGCTCCAGTTGCATGATGTAAGCCTCATCAACAAACTGGGGGCTGCTCAGGTCGCCGCCGCAGAGAATGTAGGCCAGTTTATCGGCGATCACCGTATCGTACTCGGTAGCATACCCGCCCTGGGCGAGCTGGTAAATGGCGATCCGGGCTGCGGCCAGGCCATCGCGCCCCAGGGCGTAGCACGTCCGGGTGCTCGAAGGCGGCAAGTACCCCTCGGCTGCCAGGCGCAGCACCTCGCGCTTGGCCTCGCCGAGCAGGTAGTCCTGGTTGAAGACGATGCGGTCGGTTGGCCGCAGGAAGCCCAGCTCGCGGGCCTCGTGGGCGCTGGTGGCGACCTTAACGAGCGCGATGGTCTCGAAGACCTGCTGGAAGGCCTTGAGCGTATCGCCGCCGGTGCGGGCCGCTTCGGCGATAATCCGTCGGTTGAGTTCCTTGCAGCCGCCCCAGCCGGGAATCAGGCCGACGGCAAACTCAGGCAGGCCCATGTAGGTCTCGGCGGCGGCCACTGCCGCTGCGCCGTGCATCGCCAGCTCGGCCCCGCCGCCCAGGGTTTGCCCGAAGGGTGCGGTCACCACCGGTTTAGGGTTGTGGCGCAGCGCCTGATAGGCCTGCTGCACCAGACCGAGCAGTTCTTCGAGATCCTCCCAGGCGCCGGCCTCGACCGCTGCGCCGAAGTCGTTCAAATCGGCGCCGGCCGAGAAACGCGCGCCCTGATTACCGACGACCATCCCGACCCAGCGGTCCTGCTTGAGTTCCTCGACCGCTGCCAGGATAATTTCGATCACCGCGCCGCCAACCGTGTTGGCTTTGGAGTGGAGTTCCAGGCACAGCACGCCATCACCCAGATCCACCAGGCTGGCGGCGGCGTTGCCGTGCACCAGCTTGCCGGCCTCCTTGAGCGCGGCCAGGTCAATCGCCCGCGGGTCGCGCACAATAATCTCGTGGCGACCGGTGGTGACATTGTAGGCCGCCTGGTTGCCGTCAGCCTCCGGCTTGTAGAAGCGCCCGTCGCCCTTTGCCAGTTGATCCACCCAGGCCGGCAACTCCAGGCCGCGCGAGCGCATCAGGTCGGCGGTTTCGGCCAACCCCAGGGCGTCCCAGATCTGGAACGGCCCCATCTGGTGGGCGAAGCCCCAGCGGATGGCATTGTCCACATCGGCGACGCTATCGGCGATCTCGGGGAGGCGACGCGCAGCGTAGGCCATCATCGGTAGCAGGGCCTGCGCCACCAGGGCCGCGCCGCGGTCGTCGGGCTGCTCTGCGCTGCGGCGCAGCAGGAAGCGCAGGCGCTCCGGCAGGCCCTTGATCTTGTTGGCCTCCTCGATCAGCCCGTCCACGCTGGCCGTCCCCTGCGGGGCCACATACTCCAGCGTTGCCAGGTCCAGAGGCCAGAACTCGCGCTTGTCGCCCTGGCGCACCTCCTTGTAGAAGCCCTGGCCGACCTTGCGGCCCAGTTTGCCGCTGGCGACCATACGCTCGAGGAAGTCGTTCTCCCGGTAGACCTCGCGGCTCTCGTCGTCGGGAATGGCCTTGTAGAGATTCGAGGCGACGTAGTGCATCACATCCACGCCGACCTGGTCGAGCAGGCGGAAACTGGCGGTGTTGGGGCGGCCAATCAGCGGCCCGGTGAGGGCATCGACCTCTTCAACAGTGTAGCCGTTTGCCAGGGCATAATTGAGCACCACCTGACCGGCGTAAGAGAAGATACGGTTGCCGATGAAGTTGGGGCGATCCTTACAGATCACCACGCCCTTGCCCAGGCGATCCTCGGCGAAGCGCCGGAAGGTCGCCACGACGGCGGGGTCGGCATCGTCGCCGGGGATGAGTTCGAGCAGTTTGAGATAGCGCGGCGGGTTGAAGAAGTGGGCCCCGAAGAAGTGCCGTTTGAACTCGGCGCTCCGCCCCTCGGCGATCAGGGCAATGGGGATGCCCGAAGTATTGGTGGTAACAATCGCGCCCGGCTTCCGCACGGCCTCCAGCCGCTCCATCAGCGCCTGCTTGGGGCCGAGTTGTTCGATAATCGCCTCGACGATCCAGTCACAATCAGCAAGCTTCGCGAAGTCGTCTTCGGTATTGCCGAGGGTGATCAGCTCGGCAGTGCGCTCGCTGAACAGGTTCGACGGGCGCGCCTTGCGCATGCGGTCGTAGCCGCTCTGCACAATACGGTTGCGAACGGCGGGGTGCTGCAACGTCAGCCCCCTGGCCTCTTCCTCCGGGGTGAGCTTGTCGGGGGGCACATCGAGCAGCAGTACGGACAGACCGGCGCCGGCAACCAGGCCGGCGATGGCAGCGCCCATCGTGCCGGCGCCGATTACGGCGACACGCTTCAACTGGTCCTGCATCGGGTCCTCCTTGACCGGGACGATAAACCGCGGTTATATGCAGCGCGTCATGAACGTGGGCATGATACCACATCTGCCGTGGAAGCGAAAGTATTGCCTACCGGCGCTGCGCCGGGGGAGCTAGTGTATCGCGCCGCCAACAACCTACCCCCTCCCTGTCCAGCAGCGAGGGAAGAGCAGTCATTGGGACGCCCCACGCGAGCGCCCTCTTCTCCCGCAAGGGAGAGGGGGGCAGGGGGGGTGAGGACCTACCCCCCGCAAGGGTTTAAGGGCGGACAGAACATCCGAGCCAACCTGGCGTGTACCGCACGGAAACGCCCCCGCGCGCGGCTCTGGTCTCCCCGCTTCAACAGGCTCAGCGCAGGCTCTCCAGCGAAGCTGGAGAGGGCGAGGGGGTGAGGACCACCCAGCGCATCCCCACGCCATCACGCCCGTCGGCGCTCATACGTTCTGCCCGCCCCTGAACCCGCAAGGGAGCGGGGAGCAGGGGGGGAGGATCTCCCCCCACGCCCGGCACGACAATCCAACTAAAATCCAACATCCTCAGTTCAGGCAAACGCCATCTCAGGAGTATAATAGAGTCAGACAGCCATCCGCCATCACCAAGGAGCACCCTATGCTTCCCTCCACTGTGCGGCCCGCGACCCTCGATGAGACCAGCCTGGCGCGCATTCGCAGCCTGGAGCAGGAGTTCGGCAGCGTTATCGTGGCTTACCAGCCCGAAAGTCCGTTTGCCCCGCTGAACGAGGAACAGTTGCAGAAGCTCAAAGCGTTGGAACAGGAGCTTGGCGTGGTGTTAGTGGCCTTTACGCCGCGGGTGGCCGCGACGCAAAGCCACTGACCTGGCAACCGGCTTGTGATGGGCCGGGTGTTGCGGGGAGGGCTTCGCCCTCCCACGCCCCTTCCAGCGCCGCATCCATCACCAGCAGTTCGTAAGTGGCCCGCTGCCTTCCTACCCCGGCTCCGCTGCTGCCGGCAGGGCGTAAATCCCCTCGCGCTCCAGCCGCAGCGCCACGCTTGCCCCCACCACGCCCGGCGGCGCATCCAGCTCAAAGCTCAACGTCAGTCCCGCGGCGAGGCGCAGCTCGACCCGATAGACCCGGCCCCGAAACTGCGCCTCGACGAGCGTCCCCTCGACACAGGTCTCCGCCTCGCTGCTGACCGTCCGCGCCGCATCGGGGTAGATCACCACGGTAGCGGTTTGGCCGGCGCGCAGCTTCGCCGCTGCGCGGCAGGCCAGCGGCCCCAGGGGCGTCTCCACCTGCCCGTCGGCGCGGAAGACGCCGCTGACGATGTTGCCCAGCCCCAGGAAACGGGCGGCCCACTCGCTCGCCGGCTGCCGGTAGATCGCCTCGGGCGCGCCGACCTGCTCGATGCGACCCGCGTTGAGCAGCGCCACCATATCCGCCAGGGCAAAGGCTTCCTCCTGGTCGTGGGTGACATACAGCGTCGTAACTCCCACGGCGCGCAGAATAGCCCGCAACTCATCCTGGAGGCGCTCACGCAGCGTTCGGTCGAGGGCCGCCAGCGGCTCGTCGAGCATCAACAGGCGCGGGCGCGGGGCCAGGGCACGGGCCAGGGCCACCCGCTGCCGCTCTCCGCCCGACAGATCGTAGACCCGGCGCGAGCCGTAGCCCCGCAGGCCCACCAGATCGAGCAACTCGACCACGCGGCGCTCACGTTCCGCGCGCCCCATGCCGTGCAGCCCGAAGGCCACGTTGCCGGCCACGTCGAGGTGCGGAAAGAGCGCGTAGTCCTGGAACATCAGCCCGAAGCCCCGCAGATGCGGCGGCACGCCGTCAATGCGCTCGCCTGCCAGGCGCACCGTTCCGCTGTCTGCGGCTTCCAGCCCGGCCACGATCCGCAGCAGGGTCGTCTTGCCGCATCCCGAGGGGCCGAGCAGCGCCACAATGGCGCCGGACGCCACCTCCAGGCTCACATCGCGCAGCACCGGCGTTGCGCCGTAGGTCTTGCAAATGTGCTCGAGGGCGAGAAACCTCAGCGCTCCTGGCTGGTGCGGAGCGCGTTGATCGCGGCCTGCTGGCTGGTCCATTTGAGCGGCGGCAGTTCGTCGAAGGGCACCACGCGCGTGTGGCGCCCTTCGTGGCTGCCGGTTAACGCGCCGCCAACTGCATCGGCGGCGAAGCTGAAGACGATGTAGAACATGCGCGGATCGCCATACGAGGGGCTATGGGTGTAGGTGAGAAAGCGCGGCGCGCTAAGGCGCAGGCCAGTCTCCTCCTCGCCTTCGCGAATGGCCGCATCGGCGGGATCTTCGCCGTACTCGACATGGCCAATCGGCAGGTGCCAGATCCCCCGATCCGGCTCGATGTCGCGCTGCACCAGCACCACGCCGCCCTGGTGAAAAATGACCACCGTCGAGGCGATGTTCGGCAGAGGGTAGTGGACCCAGCCGCACGCCGGGCAGCGCTGCCGGCGCATGTCGAACATCTGCGCCACCTCGAGCGGCGTCGCGCAGCGCGGACAAAAGCGGAAGCGGTAGCGCTCAGGGTACTCTTCAATCGTTGGTAACGGCATACATGCTTCCAGCCGGCGCGGTGGCAGGCCCTCCGCATCGGGAGGGTTTGGGAGAGCGCAGCCCCCCAAAAATAAACCCATCTTCACTGTATCTTTGTACGGTACAGGCGCATAGAGGGCAGAAGTAACGCCGCAAGCGCCGCGTGCAGGCCGGCAGATCAGGCCTCGCGCAACAGCAGGGCGCGCAACTCGGCGACACTATGGGCCAGCGCATCGGGTCCGGCGGCCTCCAGCGCCTCGCGGGCGCCGTAGCCGTAGGTCACGGCAATGCAGGGGATGCCATTGGCTCGCGCCCCGGCCACATCGTAGACGGTATCGCCAACCATCACACACGACTCGCGCTCGTCGGGTTGCATCCGGGCGAGCGCCGCGGCGATAATGTCGGCCTTGGCGCTGAGGCTGGCGTCGGGCGACGCGCCAAAGGACGCATCGAAGTAGTCGGTCAACCCGAAGTGGTCAAGGATGGCCTCGGCCACGCTGTGCAGCTTGGAGGTCGCCAGGAACAGGCGGCACCCCCCTGCGCGCAGATCACGCAGCAGCTCGGGAATGCCCGGGTAGACCCGGTTCTCGTACATCCCGATTGCCCGGTAGCGTTCGCGATAGGCGCACACGCCGCGCATAGCCAGCTCTTCGTCGCCGAGATAGGCGCGAAAGCTGTCGTGCAGCGGTGGCCCGATCCACGAGCGCAGCGTCGTGTCGTCGGGCGGGTTGACGCCCAGGCGCTCGAGCGCATGCACAAAGGTGCGGGTGATGCCGTCGTATGGGTCGGTCAACGTGCCGTCCAGATCAAACAGGACGGCGCGGTAGCGCGGAAGGTTCATGATGCTGCATGCCCGTCGTGTGAAGGTCTCCCCTCACTATACCACCCGATTTTCCGGGTCACAACTCCGGCACGAAGAGTACCAGCATGGTATACTACCATACAGATCCCATTGTTATGCTCGCCAGAACCAACGTCGCCCCCCACCAGGGTGAAAACGGGGTAAGCCCCGGAGAGCTGGTCCCTCCCAGATCTTTCCCACCGGGAGGGCATAGAGACCCTGTGGAGGTGGGGAGGTGAATACAGAGGGATGTCTTACACCTCCACAGCTCTACAGCTCCACACCTCCACAGATTGTCAGGCAGATTTAAACCACAGGCGTCGGTACCACTTCGACAGAAAGGCAACTACCCGCATGCTCACCTCCATCAGCGACGTGCGTGATCTGCTGGCGACCCAGCAATATATAGCCTCCGATGAGATCGCCACAGCGATGTTCCTGGCCGACAAGCTCGGCAAGCCCCTGCTCGCCGAAGGTCCGGCCGGGGTTGGCAAGACCGAGCTGGCCAAAAGCTGGGCCGGCGCGACCGGCCGTGAGCTGATCCGCCTGCAGTGCTATGAGGGCCTTGATGAGACCAAGGCGCTCTACGAGTGGGAGTACGCCAAGCAGTTGCTCTATACCCAGTTGCTCCGGGAGAAGTTGAGCGATCTGCTCGGCGATGCGAAGACGCTGCGCGAGGCTGCCGATCGCCTGGCGGGCGAAGAGGACGTTTTCTTCTCCGAACGCTTTCTGCTGCCGCGGCCGCTGCTCCGGGCATTGACCAGCGAGCGCCCCGTGGTGCTGTTGATTGATGAAATTGACCGGGCCGATGCCGAGTTTGAGGCTTTTCTGCTCGAAGTGCTCAGCGATTTCCAGGTCTCTGTGCCCGAACTGGGTACCATCAAGGCCCGGCACATGCCCACCGTGCTGCTGACCTCCAACAACACCCGCGAGTTGAGCGAGGCGCTCAAGCGCCGCTGTCTCTACATCCACATTGATTACCCCGACCTTGAAAATGAGTTGCGGGTGGTGCAGCTCAAGGTTCCCGGTCTGGCCCCGCGCCTGGCGCGGCAGGCGGTGGAGCTGGTGCAACGGCTCCGCGAGATGGATCTGAAGAAGCACCCCAGTGTCAGCGAAACGCTCGATTGGGCCAGGGCGCTGGTGGAGCTGAACAGCCGCCAGCTCGATAAAGCTACCCTCGACACCACGCTCAGCGTGCTGCTGAAGTACGAGAGCGACATCCGTCGCGCCCGCCGCGCCCTCCAGGGCGGCCCCGAGCGGCCCGACCGCCCCGAGCGGCCCGACCGCCCCGAGCGGCCCGACCGGCCCCGGGGCGGCTATCGCGGCGGCGAATGGACCAATTGATACCGTGCGATCGGAGTGAGCATGGATCGTCGCATTACTGAGTTTATCGCCGCTCTGCGCGCTGCCGGGGTGCGGATTAGCCTGGCCGAGACCGCCGACGCGATGCGCGCCGTCGAGCAGGCGGGCATTTCCAACCGCGACCATTTTCGCCTGGCGCTCCAGGCCAGCCTGATCAAAGACGCGAAGGACTTCGGCGCTTACCAGGAGTTGTTCCCGCTCTACTTCGGCCGGGAGGCGCCCCCGCCGCTGCAACCGGCCGGCGGGGGCCAGCTCTCCGATGAGCAGCGCGAGCAACTGCTGCGCCAGCTTCAGCAGATGCTCGCTCAGCTCAGCCCCCAGCATCTGGCCAGCCTCTTCCGCTCTATGGTCACGGGTGAGCCGCTGTCGGGCCAGCAGATACAGGCTATGCTCGGCCAGATGGCGCCCCCGGCGATGAGCAACCAGCGCTACCGTGAGTGGATGACTCGCCAGGCCC
Organism: uncultured Chloroflexota bacterium; assembly: GCA_937120965.1. GTDB lineage: Bacteria > Chloroflexota > Chloroflexia > Chloroflexales > Chloroflexaceae > JACAEO01. The sequence goes on along the minus strand of CAKZKA010000239.1, from coordinate 1,408 downwards.
TGCGCGACCTGCAATTCAACAAGCTCGAACAGGCGTTGCGCGACCTGCTGGAGCAGTTGCGCCAGCAAGGCATGGCCGAGGAGGCCCTGCGAGCGATTGAACAGGCTGCCCGTGAGAACCAGCAGGCCCTCGCGGAGCAGATCGGGCAGGAGGTGGCGCGGGAAATGGCCGACATTGCCCGCAGCGAAGGGCGCGCCCGCCCCCGCCAGCGCTCAGAGGCGGAACTGCTCGACCGGCCCTTCGAGCGCCTCGATGCGTGCGATCTTGCCGATATGCGCAAGATCGTCAATCGCCTGGCGGCCCGCCTGCGCACCCGGCTCGCCTTGCGCCAGCGCCGCGGTAAGATGGGCACCCTCGATGCCAAGAATACCATCCGCACCAACCAGCGCTTCGGTGGCGTGCCCATGGTGGTCAGGCATCGTAAACGCCACCTGAAGCCCAAACTGGTCGTCTTCTGTGACCGCAGCGTCTCCACCCAGCACGTGATGACCTTCATGCTGCTGATGATCTATTCTCTGCACGACCAGCTCAGCCGCACGCGCTCGTTCGCCTTCATTGACCGGCTCTACGACATGACCATGTACTTCGCCGAGTCGCGTCCCGAGGAGGCCATCGAGCAGGTGATGCGCGAGATCCGGCCTACCCGCAGCTACAGCACCGACCTGGGCAGCGCCCTGGGCCAGTTCGTGCGCGACCATCTGGGCACGGTTGATCATCGCACCACGGTGATCATTCTGGGAGACGCGCGCAACAACGAGAACGACCCGAACCTGGAAGCCTTTGAGCAGATCGCCCGCCGCGCCCGCCGGGTGGTCTGGTTCGCGACGGAGGAGCGCTGGAAGTGGGGCGTGTACGACCCCGGTTCGCTCAGCAGCGATATCTACCGCTACGCGCCGATGTGTGACGCGCTGCACGAGGTAACCAACCTGCGCCAGCTCGCCGACGCGATTGACCGGCTCTTTGTTCGTTAAAGGCTGATCGCGCGCCCATTCGCCCCTTCCCCTGAGGGCGGACAGCCCATCCGAGCCGATGTGGCTTGGACCGCATTGGAGCGCCCCCGCGCACAGCTCTGGTCTCCCCGCTTCGACAGGCTCAGCGCAGGCGCTCCAGCGAAGCTGGAGAGGCCTGCCCCTTCGGGCTGAGCCTCAGGGCGAAGCCTGAGCCTGTCGAAGGGGGCCGGGGGTGAGAACCAACCAGCGCATTCCCACGCCGTGTTGTGGGTCATGCATCGGCTGGACGGAGAGAGGGTGAGGATCTTCCCCCTGCCCCCCGTGCTAGCCAAGCTGGAGCGGGGGAACAGGCTGCTCCCGCCCCCCTCTCCACCTACGGTGGCATACCCGTACCCAAAACATTTGGGGGTTGCAGGGGCTGCGACGATCTGAGAAAGGCCGCCTGTGGAGGAGGCCGG
>CAKZKA010000238.1 GCA_937120965.1 uncultured Chloroflexota bacterium | reverse complement strand
GGGTGGCGCGTGCTGCCAGCAGCTCCTGGTACAACGCGAGCGTCTGACGGGCAACCACCGGCCAGGCAAAGGTCGAGCGAACGATGCGCGCGCCCTCCTCACCCCATGCGGGCCAGTGCGCGCGCGCGTGGAGGGCCAGACGCAACTTCGCCGCCAGATCCTCCACATCGCCGGGGCGCACCAGGTAGCCATTGCGCCCATCGAACACCTTGTCGGGAATGCCGCCGCTGGCCGAGGCTACCAGCGGCTTGCGGTGGATCATCGCCTCCAACGTTACCAGGCTTGAACCCTCGTACAGTGTTGGGTGAATGACCAGATCCACCTCTTCGTAGAGACTGTGCAACTCGGTATCGTCGAGGCGTCCAACAAAGACGATATGCCCGGCGATCCCGGCCTGCCGCGCCTGGCTCTCCAGCGCTGCGCGCTCCTTCCCGTCGCCGACCAGCAACCAGCGCCAGCGCGGCGGCAGTTCGGCCCGCAGGCGGCCAAGCGCCGCGATCAGCACGTGAAATCCTTTGTTCTGTTCCAGGCGCCCTACGCTGAGCAGGATCACATCCGCAGCATCGAGATTCAAACGCTCGCGCAGGCGTGCCCGCACATCCGCATTGACATACCCCAGACACTCATCCACATCAATCGCCGAGGGAATCACCGCGACGCGGCCCGGATCGACGCCCAGGTAGCGCGGCAGATCGTCGCGGGTGCAGGCATCGGTGGCGATGGCCCGGTCGGCCTGGCGATGGCCGTAGGCGTAGAGGGCGCGGAAGGGCGCGTAGGCGAGCCATTTGCGCCGATCAGGCGTGCGAAACTCCTCCATGCCATGAGGGTTGGCGACGAAGGGCAGGGCGCGCAGCAGCGGGTCACGGGCGCGGATAAAACCGTAGCCGGTCGCGCACAGCCCCTGGCTGTGGACCACATCGTAGGCCCCGCTGCGGGCAGCGCGGGCGGCGACGCACCCCAGTTGCCAGGAATACCAGGGGTAGTTGAGCTGGCGCCCGGCAACGCCGTTGGGCGCCAACCACGGCGAGGTGTAGTCGTAGCGTATCTGGATCAGGCCGTGCAACCCATGCATCACCGCGCGCGTGGCCTCGTCGTCAGCAGTCTGCCGGCGCGGGTCAGCCGGCTGCACATACAACGTTACCACGGCGCCGAGGCGTGTCAGGTGGGTCACCAGGTGAAAGACGTGGCGCTCGATCCCGCCGTAGCCGTGCAGTGGAAAGACCACGCGGGCAAGCATTGCGACGCGGATTGGCTGGGCCTGAAACGAGGACGCGACGTTCATAGTGTGTATAATATCACAGGTGCGGTGGACACAGGAGCAACCGGCTTGTTCCGGGGAAGCTCTGGAAAGACGCAGCGCTCGCTGGAGAATCTCTTTTCATTCCTGCGATGTGCGGCGCATCCGCATGAAGGCCTGACACGCCTGCGTTGCATTAGCCCCGGGCGTTTCCCCGTGTCTCCCTTCGAGGGCAGGGAGAGGATTGCTGGTGCGCTCCCTTCCCCTGGCCACAGCGGCCAACAGGCATTGCAGCGTGCGTCATGGCCCTGCAGTGCGCCGCAGTAGATGTGTTATAATCAGCGGCATCCGGCGTAGTAGGAAAGGAGTGGTACCTATGAGCAACACCGGCGTTTCGAGCCCGGGCACCCTCGCGCAGCGACTGGTGCCCGCCCGGGGTGCGCTGCAACGGCCCTTCGTTCGCGATGGTCTGCTGGTCCTGGCAGGTTCCCTGCTCATGGCGCTAACAGCGCAGATCAGCATCCCCCTCCCGTTCACCCCGGTACCGATTACCGGGCAGACCTTCGGCGTGTTGCTGATCGGGGCGTTGCTGGGCCCGCGCCTCGGCGCGCTGACCATGCTGCTCTATCTGGCCCAGGGCCTGATGGGATTGCCGGTTTTTGCTGGAGGGCGCAGCGCCTGGACGCCGAGCAGCTTCCCCGGCATTCCGGTTATCATTGGCCCGACGGCGGGCTACCTGTTCTCCTACCCGATTGCCGCGGCAGTGGTGGGCGCCCTGGCCCATCGCGGCTGGGATCGGCGGGTGCGCACGGCGCTTCCAGCGATGATCCTGGGGAATATTATTATCCTCGCCCTCGGCTTTCTCTGGCTGGCCGGCGCCACGGCGCTGCTCCGGGGCAGTGTTGACGTTCTGGCGCTCTTGAACATGGCGGTGCTGCCGTTCCTCCCGGGCGACGCCATCAAGATCCTGCTGGCGGCGCTGGCGCTGCCGGGGGGGTGGCAGTTGCTGGGCATGCTCGATCAGCGTTAGTTGGGAGCGGGCATCGTCGGGACAGGCGCGGCTGTTTACACAACAGCCGCGCCTTTTTATCTGTTAGGCATGCTTTCACGAGGGCTATGCTGTACGGTGCCGTCTCGTGCCGACTGAGAGGAGGCGGGGAGGAGGGCGGAACACTGTGAACGGTGAATCTCCTACGGACCTTGCCTTAACTCTACCATGAGGAACCCGGGTTTCCCATGCCCCTGCCCGCCGGGGTGGTATGCCCTCCGCATCGGGATGGTTTGGGTGCAGAGACACGGCGTCGCCGCGCCGCTGCGTGGTTCATCTTGACGTTCTGCGGCGCAGCCGCATAGAATCCTTCTGGACACTGCGAAGGCAAAGATAATCCGAATTTCCTCGCACCCGCAATGTGAAAAAAATAACAAACGCAGCATTCATCTGTTAGAGGCAGGTTTCGTTGCGCTGTCGGATGCGAACCCTTTCGACGCAGGCGTGGAGGCGACGCATCTGCCCGGTTCGTCAAGGGGAGAGCCAGGGATGGTTGTGACATCCCTGAGACATCTTATCTACTCGCATAACGATAAGGAAGGCTTCCAGATAAGACAATAAGTGATCCCTGTGAGGAATTTACCCTTTCTATACTTGACAATTCTTGTGAAAGAAGCTACCATGTCGAGGTAACATCAAGCCTGCATAATATCTCCGCGATGCATAATCGGGGAAGCCTCCTCTGCACAGCCGCTTCTGATGCATCGTAGTGTTGCTGTGCCACACCCGGGCGGGAGATGTTTCGATGGTCGCAAACTCTCGAAACCTCCGCCGGGACGAAGTCTCATTGGAGTACTAAGGACCATTACGGCGACCGCTTCAGATAGCAGGGATGCGCGAAAGTCAATTTCGGGGTTCCCTGCTTTTTTGTCTGCTCTTCGAGTTGACCAGCGGGAAGGTGGGGTGCCTTCTATTCAATTCCGGGGTGATGTGTCGAGCGCCCTGGGCCTCGGGATGAGAGGGTATGAGAGACCAGCACCCTTAATAACTAGATTCGCTGTCGAACACGGCGCACTGCCGGCTTCGGCGTGCAGCCTGCCTGTCCCTCGGATCACGACTAACGAACAGGTATTTTTCATACCTGGTGCAACACTGTAAAGTCGAAGCCTGTTGCAGATCTCATACTCTCCACCTCTTGCGCCTGACCAGGCACAAACTCCGTGTCAGGCGCCCACGCGGCTTCGATACACAACGACGCGATGCACTGAGGTTGTGAGGGAAGGCACAGCCTTCTCTCGCCCTCCCTGTCAGGATGGGCACAGGGAAACCCGGATTCCCCTGTGCTCACAGCAGATTGCCTGGTGCGTGGTCCTCCAATGCACGTAATCTGCGTCGGGCGCCGGGTGTTCTGTCAAGTTCAGGTCGGTATTCGACGTCCATGCGTGTGGATACGGAGATTGCTGAAAGGTTGCAGAACGAACCGAATTACTACAGCACGTAGCGATACGACTCTACTGTGTTGTTTGCCCGTACTGCTGTTGCGGGGGTATGGAGGGGCATGGCCCCTCCCAGACTTCCTTTTCGTGTACGCTATGGCAAAGCCAGCCCGCACAGGAAGGCGGATCTGCGGGGGTGGTGTTGCCCCACTCGCCAGCATCAACTGACAAACCAGGGTTAGTCAAATGGCAGGGGGGGCCATGCACATTCTGATTGCCAGTAATGATATCCTGTACTCGCGCATGACCCGGTTTTTGCTCGAGGACGTGGGATATACTGTCCAGCACGAGGTCAACGATCATAGTGTACGCCAGGCATTGAGGGGGAAGCACGTTGACCTCTTGCTTTTAGATGAGCAGTGCCCGGAGTCTGGCGGGTACGCTCTGTGCGGTGAGGTGCGCTCACACTACCATACGCCGATCGTGTTCCTGTCTGAGGAACACTCCGTTGTCCAGAGGGTCCAGGCGCTGAAGCTGGGCGCTGATGACGTGCTGCAGAAACCCTTTAATCCGACGGAGTTGCTGGCGCGCATCGAGGCGATTATGCGCCGCTACGGCGATGACGATCTGCGTGTTCACGTAGCCTATCATCCTATTACAGT
>CAKZKA010000237.1 GCA_937120965.1 uncultured Chloroflexota bacterium | reverse complement strand
CCCCCTGCGAAAGGAGCGGAAACCTTCTGCAATGAGGGCGATTCTGGGGTACGATACAACAGAGAGTTGTCTCCAGCACCGGCCGATCAGCAGATGCCGGGCGCTACCCGGCCCACGGCGCGCAGGCGCCCTGGAGAGGTTTGCACCTATGCAGTTCTCGGTTGCTCCGGTCTTCATCCCTGGCCCTCGCCCCGACCCCATTCTGGGCTGGCGCGGGGCGCTGATCCCCTTCGGCAATGACCCCATCGGCTTCCTGATGCGCGCCTACCACCGCTACGGCCCGATTGTCGGCCTGTCGCGGACGGAGCCGGTTATGCTGCTGGCCTTCGGGCCAGAACACAACCGACTGATCTTTTCGGATGGGCAACGCTTCTGGACCAACTTCGGCGGCACGCGCACACGGCCTGTGCCACGCGACTCAGCGGTGGCCCGGGTCAGCAACGGCCTGCTGGCGATGAACGGTGAGAAGCACCGCCAGCAACGCCGGCTGATGATGCCGTCCTTTCACCGCCAGCAGGTCAACAGCTACCGCGACACCATGGTCGCGCTGATCGACGAGGTGTTGAGCCGCTGGCAACCGGGTGAGCAGCGCGACATCGCCCAGGAGATGCAGATGCTGACCCTGCGCGTGGCGATGCGCACCCTCTTCAGCCTGGACGCAACACCCGAGGCGCGCACCCTCGGCGAGCTGTTCAAGCAATCGCTGGAGATCCGCTTCTCGCCGCTGGAGATGCTGTTACCGCCCACCCTGCCGGGCACGGGAGCCTACCGGCTGGCGCGCCTGGCCGAGCGCATTGAAGTCTATGTGCGCGCCCTGATCGCCCAGCGCCGCGCCCTGGGCGCCGGGCACAACGACGTGCTGGCAACGCTGATTGCCGCCCGTGACGAAGACGGTCAGATGCTCAGCGACGACGAGCTTGTGGGCCAGACGTACACGCTCTTTGCGGCGGGCCACGAGACCAGTTCAAACGCGCTGACCTGGACGCTCTTCCTGCTCGACCAGCACCCCGACGTCCTGGCCGATCTGCACGACGAGCTGAGGGATGTGCTGGATGGCGATGCGCCCAGCGTGGAGCAACTCGGGCATCTGCCGCTGCTCGACCGGGTAGTGAAGGAGAGCCTGCGGCTAATGCCGCCGGCGAGCGTGCTGGTGCGTGTCAGCACGGAGCCGTTCCAACTCGGCTGTTACGAGTTGCCGGCGAACGCAACCATCTTCCTCAGCCCGTTCATCACGCACCGCATGCCGGAGCTGTTTCCGGCGCCGCAGGCGTTCAGGCCGGAGCGCTGGGAAGGGTTAGAACCTTCGCCATACGCCTACCTGCCGTTCGGCGCGGGGCCACGCATGTGCATCGGCACCACCTTCGCGTTGATGGAGATCAAACTGGCGCTGGCGATGATCATCCAGCGCTTCCGCCTGTCCCTCCTGGAGGGCGCGCGGGTCGACCCGGAGCTGCGGCTGACGCTGCGGGTACGGGGCGGCCTGCCGATGCGGGTGCATGCGCAGGATCGGCAGTTCGGGCGCGCGCCCGTGCGCGGCAGCATCGCCGCGGTGATCGATCTGCCGCACGGGGCGGTGGCAGCATGACGTGAAGTGTGCGCGAGGGGTGTGGGGAAACCCGGTTCCCTCGTGGTCATATCAGCGGTCCACGCGGCTGCGCCGCACAACGCCAGAATGAAAATATTTGTTCTTGGGAGGGCTTCGCCCTCCCAAACCCTCCCCGCTGGCGGGTTATTTCCTGGGAGGGCTTCGCCCTCCCAAACCCTCCCGTACACGGCCTATTTTACTCCCGGGAGAAGGGCGAATACGTACCCCGGCGAGCCACTGGCGCATCTGGCTGGACAGCAGTACAATACGCCTTGAGGTTCGCGCGACAGTTGGGCAGGAGGGCTGTATGCAGCCTGAGTGGAGTGACAACCCGGAGGTTCCGAGCTACTTTCTGCTTCTCGGTATCACCGGCCTGATCGCCTTCGTCCTGATGGTCTGGGTCTTCGCCTTCTACTGGTAGGCGTCGCGCCCGCCCCGCGCCCCGGCGGTGATCGTCGGGGCGCTTGTTTAGTGTTGAAATGGTTGACAAGTCAAATACGCTGGCGTACACTGAACCTGATGTGAGAATAATGGGAAACCTGGTTTCCCCATACCGTCGCCCGGGGGTGGTTCGCCCTCCCCGCCGGGAGGGTTTGGGAGGGCGAAGCCCTCTGTGAGAATATGGGGAAACCGGGTTTCCCCATACCCTCGCCCGGGGGTACGGAACGCCGCTTGCGAAAGGTTCAAGTGAAACCGGGGTAAGGTGGTTCATGCCTGAAATCTCTTGCCAGGATTCGCCGCAGATCGAGACCTACCGGCTGTTCCTGAAGCTCCACCGGCGCTTTCAGGAACTGAACCGTGAGGAGTTTCGACCGTATGATCTTTCGACCCCGCAGTACGCGATCCTGTTTCACGCCAGTGTTGAGGGTGTGCCATTGAGCCAGATCTGCCACGAGATGCTGGCCGA